>CAIYXG010000067.1 GCA_903930035.1 uncultured Actinomycetes bacterium
CAGGCCAGCCGCGACGAGGTCCGGCGGGGCATCGCCGCCCTCGACGCCCGGATCGCCCAGAAGGCCCGGGCCGTCGAGCTGGTCCAGGTCGCGCTCGACAAGGCCAACGCGGCGGTCGACGTGGCCAACTCCCGTGTGGCACAGGCCCGCGCCGAGGTCGACGTCGCCCGCAGCAGCGTCAAGCAGTACGCCGTCGAGGCGTTCGTCCGGCCGCCGGCCGGCGACTCCCTGGCCGTGCTCTCCGTCTCCCGGATGGAGGAGGCCGCCAACGCCACCAACGTCCTGGAGATCCTGGCCTCCCGCCGCAAGAAGGTCGTGGACACGCTCCTGGTCCGACAGGCTGCGCTCGAGCAGCAGTCGCAGCAGGCCACGGCCGCCAAGGTGCAGGCCCAGTCCCGGCTGGACCAGATCCGCGCCGACCTGGACTCGCTGCAGGCCCTCCATGCCAAGCAGGACCGTGTCGCGGCCAACCTGGACGAGCGTCTGGACCGGGCTCTCGCCGAGGCGGCCTCGATCCGGGTCGTGAACCCGGCGCTGGCCGACGAGATGACCAAGGCAGAGATCGCGCTGCGCAAGGCCGCACCGCCCTCGCCGACGACCACTGCGCCGGCGCCGCCCGGCCGCTCGACGCCGACGACCACCCCCTCCACGACGGCCGCCCCCGGCCCGACGCAGCCGGGCCAGACCACCACGAGCGCGCCCCGCGCCCCGACCACGACGACGCCGCCCGTGCTGCAGCCGCCCGTCGTGGTGCCCAACCTCCCGTCGATCAAGGACATGACCCGGGTCGGCGGCATCTACGTCGCCAAGTCGCTCGGCGGCCGGCTCCAGGGCCTGCTCAGCGCCGCGACGGCCGCCGGGATCAGCCTGGGCGGCGGCGGGTACCGCAGCTCGGCCAACCAGGTCGCGCTCCGGACCGCGCACTGCGGCTCGTCCGCCTACGCGGTCTACCAGATGCCGGCCTCGCAGTGCCGTCCGCCGACCGCCCGGCCGGGCGCCTCGATGCACGAGCGGGGCCTTGCCGTGGACTTCACGGCCGGCGGCGCGCTGATCACCTCCCGTACCAGCCCCGCCTTCGTCTGGCTCAAGGCCAACGCCGGCAGCTACGGCTTCTACAACCTGCCGAGCGAGCCGTGGCACTGGTCGACGAACGGGAACTGACGCCGCCCGAGGGCCGGACGGTCCTCGTCGCCGGTGCGACGGGGTACCTGGGCCGGCGGCTTGTCGGCCCGCTGCTCGAGGCCGGCTACCGGGTCCGCTGCCTGGCGCGCACGCCCCGCAAGCTCGACGCCGAGCCGTGGCGCGACGACGTGGAGGTCGTGCAGGGCGACGTGACCGACCCGGGCTCCCTCGGGCCCGCGTTCGAGGGCGTCCATGCGGCCTACTACCTGGTCCACTCGATCGGTGCCGGCGACCGGTGGGAGGAGCGGGACCGCCAGGCCGCCGAGAACTTCCGCGACGCGGCGGCCGCCGCCGGCGTGTCGCAGATCGTCTACCTGGGCGGCCTGGGAGACGAGCGGGCCGGGGCGCTGTCGCCCCACCTGGCCTCCCGCCACGACGTCGGCCGCGTGCTGGCCTCCGGGCCGACCCCCGTCACCGAGCTCCGGGCCGCCGTGATCATCGGCTCGGGCTCGGCGAGCTTCGAGATGCTCCGGCACCTCGTCGAGGTCCTGCCCGCCATGGTGACCCCGAAGTGGGTCGACACGGCGGTCCAGCCCATCGGCGTCACCGACACGCTGACCTACCTGGTCGGCGTCCTCGACAACCCGGGGGCCAAGGGCCGGGTGCTCGAGATCGGCGGGGCGGACGTCGTCACCTACCGGGAGATGATGCAGACCTACGCGGAGGTCGCCGGGCTGCGTCGCCGGGTGATCGTGCCGGTCCCCGTCCTCTCGCCCCGGCTGTCGTCGCTGTGGGTCGGGCTGGTCACGCCCCTGCCGGCCGACCTGGCCCGGCCGCTCATCGACTCGCTGGTCAACGAGGTGGTCGTCCACGACCGCTCGGTCGAGGAGGTCGTGCCCCACCGGCCGATCGACACCCGCTCGGCGATCGCCCTGGCGGTGCAGCGGGTGGGGGAGCGGGCCACGCTGACGCGCTGGACCGACGCCGAGCTCTTCGGGCGGACCCCGGCGGACCCGATGACGACCGACCCGGACTGGGCCGGCGGCACGGTGCTGGCCGACCACCAGCAGCGGTCGTCGACCGCGGCGCCGGCGCAGGTCTTCGCCGTCGTGTCCTCGCTCGGCGGTGACGTCGGCTGGCTGGTCGGCGAGTGGCTCTGGGCGGCCCGCGGCATGATCGACGTGCTCGTCGGCGGGGTCGGCATGCGCCGGGGGCGGCGGCACCCGACCGACCTGCGGGTGGGCGACGTGGTCGACTTCTGGCGGGTCGAGGAGGTCGAGCCTGACGGGCTGCTCCGGCTCCGGGCCGAGATGAAGCTGCCGGGCGAGGCATGGCTGCAGTGGACCATCACGGCCGCCGACGGGGGGTGCGAGGTCGAGCAGTCGGCGCTGTTCCACCCGCGCGGGCTGTGGGGGCGCGCCTACTGGTACTCGGTGGCGCCCTTCCACCGGCTCATCTTCGCCCCGATGCTGGCCGAGGTCGTGCGGCGCGCGGAGGTCAGTTCCGCAGCCGGGCCAGTAGGCGGAGCATCTCCAGGTACAGCCACACCAGCGTGACCATCAGGCCGAAGCCGGCGTACCAGTCCATGTAGGCCGGCAGCCCCTGCTTGGTGCCCTGCTCGATGAACTCGAAGTCGAGGATGAGGTTGAGCGCCGCGACGATGCACACGACCACGCTGATGATGATGCCGAGCGGGCTGCCGCTGGTGCCCCAGAAGCCCAGGTCCACCCCGAAGAGGCTGGCGACGAACCCGATCAGGTAGATGAAGAACACGCCGAAGGTCGCGGCGACGACGCCCTTGGTGAACCGGGGGGTGGCCCGCAGGACCCGCAGGCCGAAGAGCGCCAGCATCACCACGAACACGCCCAGCGTGCCGAGCACGGCCTGGACGACGATGCCGTCGAACTGCAGGTCGTAGAGGTGCGACACCACGCCGAGCACCACGCCCTCGGCCGCGGCGTAGACCAGGCCGGTGAACCGGGCCAGCTTGGGCTTGAACGCCGTGACGAGCGCCGCGACCAGGGCCACGATCGCCGCCACGACCACGTAGCCCCACGGGTTGCCCTGGGCGGAGAAGGTCTCGGCCCCGGTGACCGGGTCGACCGACTTCGTCACCGAGATCAGGGACCAGCCCCACGTGGCGGTGGCCAGCAGCACGGCGAACATCACGGCGGTGGCGGCCGCCACGCCGCCGAGCGACATGACCTTGCCGCCGGTGGCGGCGGGGACCGTGGGGCGTCCGCCCATCACGGCGTCCACGCCGGCCGCGGTGGCCGCCGACGTGGCGCCCAGGTCCTGGGCGTTCTGCCACTCCTCGGCCGGCGAGCGCTCGGCGGCGACCTCGTCAAAGGCCTTCTGCGTCAGGATCGGGTTGCGGGACATCGTGCTCCAAAGAGGTTGCCGGGCCGCTCGGCCGGGTCGTGCACACGGTAGTGCTGCGGACCCCGGTGCGGGCGTACGCGCGGCCGTCGGGCAGGATGCGGAGATGAGCACTCCCTCAGCAAGGGGAACGACGGCAGCAGGGGGAACGACGGCCTTCCAGCGGGCCACCGCGGTCTCGCCGCTCGGCGACGGCCGCTGGGCGGTCGACATCGACCCCACGTGGTGGATCGTCATGGGTCCCAACGGCGGCTACCTGGCGGCCACCGTGCTGCGGGCGGTCCTGGCCGAGGTGGACCAGCCCGACCGGCGGGCCCGCTCGCTGACCGTCCACTACCTGCGCCGGCCGGCGGCCGGGCCGGCCGAGGTGCGCGTCACCGTGGAGCGCCGCGGGGGGTCCATGACCTCGGCCGCTGCGCAGCTCGTGCAGGACGGGTCGGTGCTGGCGCTCGCGCTCGTGGCGCTCGGCGCCGACCGGCCCGGGATGCTGACCTTCGACGACGACCACGGGCTGCCGGCCCGTCCCGACGGCACCCCGGTGCCGCCGCCCGAGCAGGTGCCGGTGGTCCCGGTGGACCCGGAGCGGGACATCCCGATGCGCCGGCACTTCGAGATCCGCTGGGCCCTCGGCGACACGCCGTTCCACCCGTCGGGCGCCGAGCCGGCGGCGCGCAGCGGCGGGTGGCTCCGCCTGCTCGACGGCGACCCGGTCGACGACGTCGTGCTGGCCGCCATGAGCGACGCCTGGCTGCCGCCGGTGTTCAGCAGGACCGACCAGGTGGTGGGCGTCCCGACGGTGGACCTGACGGTGCACTTCCGGGGGCGCCCCGAGGACCCGTCGGACCCGTGCTTCGTGGAGTTCGAGAGCCCCGTCGCGGCCGACGGCTACCTGGTGGAGCACGGGCGGATCCTGGACCGTCGCGGCCGGCTGCTCGCCGAGTCGCGGCAGCTCGCCGCCGTCCTCGGGACCGAGGGCCCCTAAGGGACGTTCCCCCGGGGCGCGTCCGCACCTATCCTGAAGGTCCCTATGGAAGATCGCCCTCGAAGTCTCCGGGCCATGCTCGCCGAGGCCAAGGACACCTCGGAGATCATGGTCGACCTGGCCTACGCGGCCGTCTACTTCAACGACCCCGGCATGGCCACCGAGGTGGACGAGCTCGAGGAGCGGATGAACGACCTGGTCCAGGACATGCGCGCCGTGTGCATCATGGCGGTGCGGCGCGACCGCTCCTGGATGATCGAGGAGGTCGACGGCGACCTGGTGCTGGTCCCGGGCGACGTCCTGTTCCTCCGCGGCTCGCCCGCCGGCCTGGTCCGGCTCCACGAGCTGGCGGCAGCCCCCACGTGGGAGCCGCCGTCGCAGGCGGCGGCCGGCGCGCTCACGGACCTGGACCGCGCCGTCGACGTGCTCGTCGAGATGAAGAACGTCTCGGAGGCTGCCGTGGGCCTGGCCTACTCGGCCCTGGCGCTCCAGGACCCCGGTCTGGCCGCGGAGGTGCGCCACCTGGCCGAGCGGCTCGACGAGATGAAGGACCACCTGCAGCTCTGGGTGCTCCGTGCCGCCAAGCAGGACGTCGACCCCTCGCCGCTGCGCGGCCTGCTCCAGCTGGCCTCTGCCGCCGAGGAGCTGGGCGACCAGGCCAACCAGATGGTGTGGCTCATCACGGACGACTGGGAGTTCCACCCGATCGTGAAGGTTGCCCTCGGCGAGGCCGACGTGGTGGCCACCCGGGTCCCGGTGGCGGCGGGCTCGGTCGCCGACGGCCGGACGCTGGGCGACCTGCAGCTCGACATCGAGCCCGGGTTCACCGTCCTGGCGATCCGTCGCGACAACCGCTACCTGTACCGCCCCCGTGGCTTCGTGGTGCTGCGCTCCGGTGACGACCTGATCGCCACGGGTCCGGCCGAGGGACGCGGCCGGCTGGCCGAGCTCTGCGGCTGGTCCGTCGTGGTGGACACCGACGACCCCGAGCACGAGTTCGAGCTCGTGCCGCTCCCGTCGGGCCGCTGACGGCCGACGTCCGATGACCGAGCCGCTCCGCCTCCTGTGCGTCCATGCGCACCCCGACGACGAGGCCTCGAAGGGCGCACCGACCGTTGCCCGCTACCTGGCCCACGGCGTCCCGGCCACGCTCGTGTGCTGCACGGGCGGGGAGTGCGGCGAGGTCCTGAACCCGGCCCTCGACACCCCCGAGGTCTGGGCCGACCTGGCCAACGTCCGGCGCCGCGAGCTGGACGAGTCGACCCGGATCATCGGCTACCAGGACGTCGAGCTGCTCGGGTACCGGGACTCCGGCATGCCCGACACCGAGGACAACGCCCGCCCGGACAACTTCTGGAACGCCCCGCTCGGCGAGGCGGCCGGACGGCTGGCGCGGATCATCCGGCGGGACCGGCCCCAGGTGGTCATCACCTACGGCGACGACCAGCAGCACTACGCCCACCCGGACCACCTGAAGGTGCACGACATCACCGGCCCGGCCGTGGAGCTCGCCGCCGACCCGGCGTGGGAGCCCGGCGAGGGCGAGCCGTGGCAGGTGCTCAAGACCTACTACTCGGTCTGGTCGGCCGCCCGGATGCTGAAGATGCACGAGAAGTTCGTGGAGCTCGGCCTCGAGTCGCCGTTCGACGACGAGTGGATCGGGAAGGTCAAGGAGTTCGGCCAGGACCACCGCATCACGACCAGCATCGACATCGCCGGGTTCTACGAGGTGCGCGAGCACGCCCTGCGGGCGCACGCCACCCAGGTCGACCCCGAGTCCTCGTTCTGGTTCGGCCTGCCCACCGAGGTCGCCCGCGACCTGCACCCCTTCGAGGACTTCATCCTGGCGTCCAGCCGGGTGGGGATGGAGGTCCCCGAGGACGACCTGTTCGCCGGCGTGCCGGGCTGGGGCGGGTGGGACCGTGGCTGACGCCGCCGCCCCGCTGGCCGAGCGGCTCGGGTACGCCGCCGACGCCCGGCTGGTGATCCTTAACGCCGACGACCTGGGCATGTGCCACGCCGCCAACGAGGGCGTCTACGCCGCGCTGCGCGACGGCCGCTGCACCTCGGCCTCGCTGATGGTCCCGTGCCCCTGGGCCCGCGAGGCTGCCGCGCAGTACCGGGGCGAGGACGTCGGCGTGCACCTCACGCTCAACGCCGAGTTCGAGCTCTACCGGTGGGGCCCGTGCACCCAGTCGCCCTCGCTGCTCGGCGGCGACGGCGGGTTCCCCGCCACCGTGGAGGACGTCTGGGACCACGCCGACCTCGACG
>CAIYXG010000068.1 GCA_903930035.1 uncultured Actinomycetes bacterium
CGGCGTTCGAGCGCGGTGGTGCCGGCGGTGCCGGCGGTGCGGGTGGCGCAGGTGGCGCCTCCGGGCCCGGCGGCGGCGGTGGCGGTGGCGCGGCGGTCGGCGTGGTGCTCGACGGCGCCTCGACGCTCGGCGGCACCTACACCTTCACGGGCGGCACCGGCGGTCCGGGCGGTGCGGGCGGTGCGGGCGGCCTGTCGGGCCAGACCGGCATCGTGGTGAACACCGTCGTGGTCGGCCTGCTGGGCAGCGGTCCGGGCGGCGCGGGCGGCACCGGGGTCCTGATCGGCTAGTGCCGCGGGCCGGTAGGTTCCCGGCCATGAGCACCCACCTTCCGTTCCTCGGCCGTTCTGCACTCGTCACCGGCGGGGGCAGCGGCATCGGTCTGGCGTGCGCGCGCCAGCTGGTGCGCGGCGGCGCCTCGGTCGTCCTCACGGGCCGGACGCAGGAGCGCCTCGACGAGGGGCGCGACACCCTGCTGGACGACCTGGCCGACGGCGCCCAGGTCGTGACCGCCGCCGGCGACGCGTCCGTGGAGGCCGACGTCGAGGCGGCCGTGGCCGCGGCCGAGGCGCTCGCCCCGCTCGGCCTGGCCGTGGCGTCGGCCGGCCGCGGTGGGCTGGGGCCGGTCGTGACCACCCCGCTCGAGGAGTGGGAGGGGGTCATGGCGACCAACCTCACGGGGACGTTCCTGCTCTTCAAGCACGCCGGCGCGGCGATGGCGCGCCACGGCGGCGGGTCCATGGTCGCCATCTCGTCCATCGCCGCGGCGGTGACGCACCCCTTCATGGGGCCCTACTGCGTCTCCAAGGCGGCGGTCGACGCGCTCGTGCGGCAGGTGGCCGACGAGCTCGGTCGGGCCGGGGTCCGGGTCAACTCGGTGCGGCCGGGCATCGTCGAGACCGACCTGGTGGCGATGATCATGGACGACGCCGACGTCATGGCGTCCTACACCGAGAACATGGCGGTGGCCCGCACCGGCCACGTCGACGACGTCGCCGAGGCGGTGCGGTACCTGCTGGGACCCGAGTCGTCCTGGGTCACCGGGACGTCGTTGAGCGTCGACGGCGGGCACCACCTGCGGCGGGGCCCGGACTTCGAGGCGGCGGCGCGGGCGTTCTTCGGCGACGACGCCGTGGAGGGCCGCGTCACCCCGCGCTGAGGTCCCCGGACGCGACGACGGCCCGGGGGACCCCCGGGCCGTCGGGCCGACCTGGCGCCCGGCCGGGCGCCGTGCGTCAGAACCTGAGCGTGGGCTCGGTGCCCTCGGGCAGGCAGATCGTCTTGTACTCAAGGAACTCCTCGAGCCCCTCGACGCCCAGCTCGCGGCCGACGCCGGAGCTCTTGAAGCCGCCGAAGGGTGCGTTGAACTCCATGGCGAACCCGTTGACCGTGTAGGTCCCGGTCCGCACGCCGCGGGCGACCCCCAGGCCGCGCTCGACGTCGGCGCCCCACACCGAGCCCGACAGGCCGTAGTCGCTCTCGTTGGCGATGCGCACGGCGTCGGCGTCGTCGGCGTAGGGGATGACGCAGAGGACCGGGCCGAAGATCTCCTCCTGGGCGATCTTCATGGAGTTGTCGACGTCGGCGAACACCGTGGGCTCCACGAAGAAGCCCGGTCCGGCGTCGGCCGGGCGGCCGCCGCCGGTGGTGATCCGGGCACCCTCGGCCGTGCCGGCCGCGATGTAGCCCTCGACGCGCTCACGCTGGCGCTCGGCGACGAGCGGGCCCACGGCGGTCTCCATGGAGGCGGGGTCCCCGACCGTCATGGCCGCCACGCCGGCGGTCACGGCCTCGACGACCTCGTCGTAGCGGCTCTGCGGGGCGAGGATCCGGGTCTGGGCGACGCAGGCCTGGCCGTTGTTCATGAGCGAGCCGAGCGGGAGCAGCGACGCCACTGAGGCCTCGACGTCCACGTCGTCCAGGAAGATGGCAGCCGACTTGCCGCCCAGCTCCAGGGTGCAGCGCTTGAGCTGCTCGCCGCAGATGGCGCCGATCTTCCGGCCGGCCGCCGTGGAGCCGGTGAACGAGACCTTGTCCACGCCGGGGTGGCGGACCAGGTACTCGCCCACCTCGCGGTCGGCGGGGACCACGTTGAACACGCCGGCGGGGATGCCGGCGGCCTCGACGCACTCGGCCAGCAGCAGCGCGTCGAGCGGGGTCTCCGGGGCGGGCTTGACCACGAACGTGGACCCCGACGCCAGGGCCGGCGCGAACTTCAGCAGCGTGATGAACAGCGGCACGTTCCAGGGGATGATGCCGGCGACCACGCCCACGGGCTCACGGCGCACGATGGCCGGGCCGAGCATGCCGGCGCGCACCTCCTCGAACTGGTAGCTCGCCGTGATGTCGATGAACGCCTGCAGGACCATGGTGGCGGCGCCGACCTGGCCGAGCTGGCTGAACAGCGACGGGCACCCGTTCTCGGCGGTAATGAGCTCCGAGAAGTCCATGAACTTCAGGTTGATCTGGTCGAGCAGCGCCTGCATGAGCGCCACGCGCTCGGCCGCAGTGGCGGCGGCCCACGGCCCGGACTCGAGCGCCGCACGGGCGGCGGCCACGGCCCGGTCGACGTCGGCCTCGACCGCCTCGGGGGCGGAGCCGGCGGACTCCAGGCTGTAGGGGTTGGTCACCTCGAAGCGGCGGTCGGAGGCCGGCGCCACCCACTCGCCGCCGATGAAGAGCTTGTCGTAGATCGCCATGTGGTCCCCTGGCTCGGGCACCTCCCGACAGAGGTGCGGTGCGGGCGGAGCGTACCCGACCGGTCCCGTCGGCCCGGCTGCGGCCCGCCCGGTAGGTTGGCGCCGTGGCTGCCGACCCGACCCCCGTGACGAGTGCTGGGAATGGCGCTCCGGACGCACGGGTTCCGGCCGACGTGCCCGTCCTGACCGACGCCCCGCCGACCGACCTGGTCGACCCGACCGTGGACGACCTTGCCGTGCCTGCCACCGCCCGAGAGCTGTCCGACGCCGAGCGTGCCCGGCTGTTCGAGGAGCTCGTGGTGCCGGAGACCGACGTGCTCTGGCGGGTGGCGCTGTCCATCACCCGCAACCGGGCCGACGCCGAGGACGTGGTGCAGGAGACGCTCCTCCGGGCCTTCCGGTCGCTCGGCACGTTCGACGGCCGCTACCCGCGCGCCTGGCTCCTCACGATCCTCCGCAACGCCGAGCGCAACCGCCACCGCCGGCGCCGTCCGGAGCTGCTGAGCGACCCGGAGATGGCCGAGGACCTGGGCCCCCGGACCGAGTCGGACGAGATCGAGGTCGCCGCCGAGCAGCAGGAGTTCACGGACTTCGTGGCCCAGGCCGTGGAGCAGCTCCCCGACGGGTTCCGCGAGGTCGTGGACCTCGTCGACATCAACGGCCTGAGCTACCAGGAGGCGGCCGACGTGCTGGGCGTGCCGATCGGCACGGTCATGAGCCGTCTCCACCGGGCCCGGCGCCGCCTGCGCGAGTCGCTGGTGCCGGCCGGCTTCGGGCCGGCCGCGCCGTCCGAGCTGCCGGCCGCCGCGGACGGCCACGACGAGGAGGTCGGACGATGAGCGACCCGACCCAGGGCGCGGTCCCGGGCGGCGACCCGTGCGCCGACGCCCACGTCGACTGCGCCGAGGTGCTGCGCCACGTCCAGGACGTGCTGGACAACAACGGCGACGTCGAGGTGCTCGTCCAGTGGACCGCCCACCTGCGGGCGTGCCCGCCGTGCGGGGCCGAGCTGGAGGTCTACGAGCGGATCACGGCGGTGCTGCGGGAGCGGCAGTGCTGCTGCCCCGACGACGTCGCCGCCCGGCTGGCCGAGTTCGGCCGGCGGATCTGCGCCGGCGACGAGCCCGTCAGCTGACGCCCGGCACGGGGGACCGCCCGGCGAGCCCGTCGGGCCGCAGGGGTGCGTAGGCCGCCAGGAGCGGGGCCAGCTCCCGGGGGCTGGACGCGTGCAGCACCACGCCGGCGGCGCCGGCGTCGAACTGGTCCCTCACCCGCTGCGCGCAGTGGGCGGGGCCGCCCACGGCGTTCGACGACGCCAGCCACTCCTCCGGGTAGAGGGCGCGCAGCTCGCGCAGCTCGTCGGTCGTGAACTGCGTGGCGTCGGCGATGCGGCCCTGGAGCAGCGGGTGGGCGCGGACGCGGTCGAGCACGGCGGGGTCCCAGCCGTTGGCGGCCACGATGAGCTCGCCGTAGCCGGGGATCTGCATGTAGGTGGTCATGCGGCGCACCACGTGCACCAGCTCGACCTCCTCGGGCAGGTCGCAGGCCGCGACCAGGCAGGACCACACCTGCACGGCGCCGGGGTCGCGGCCGGCCTCCTCGGCCGACCGGCGGACCCGGGCGACGCAGTCGGCGACGGCCTGGTCGGTCCAGTGGGAGTGGAGGAGCACGACGTCGAAGTGGGCGCCGGCCAGCTCCTGGGTGCGAGGTCCGAGCGCGGCCAGGCCCACCGGCACCGGGTGGCCGACCGTGTGGTCGAGCGACAGGTAGTCGAACCTCCCGGCGGGGCCGTCGTGGCCGAGCACCGGCTCGCCGCGCCACAGCGTGCGGAGCAGGCCCACGGTGTCGGCGAGCATCGCCGAGGTCACGTGCGGCACGCCCCAGACGTCCCAGCGCAGGTTGATGCCGCGGCCGAACCCCAGCATGAACCGGCCGCCGGTGAGCTCGGCCATGGTCGAGGCGTAGGACGCGGTCACCATGAGGTGGCGCGTCTGGGGGTTGGTGACCCCGACGGCGACCGCAGTGCGGCTGGTCACGGCGCCGACGGCACCCGAGAGCGTGGCGGCCTCCTTGACGTCGGGCCGCTCGGAGATCCACAGCGACCCCAGCCCCGCGGCCTCGGCGTCGCGCGCGTCGTCGAGCGCAGGGCGCGGGTCCGACACCCGGCCGGGGAGCGTGTAGACGCCCAGCTCGGGGAACGGCTGGGCGGTGGAGGCGGGGGCGTCGGAGGTCACCGTGCCATCCTGTCCCAATGCCGGGGGACGAGTCAGCGACGCAGGGGACGACGACCGTCCTGCGGGCCGACTGGGTGCTGACCGTGGACGCCCGCGACCGGGTCCTGGCCGACGGTGCCGTGGCCGTCGCCGACGGCGCGCTCGTCGCCGTGGGCCCCGCCGACGAGGTGCTCGCCGCGCACCCGGGCGCGGAGGTGGAGCACCTGCGCGGCCACGCCCTGCTGCCGGGCCTGGTCAACGCGCACACGCACTTCGGCATGACGATGTTCCGCGGCTACGCGGACGACCGCGACCTGCAGGACTTCCTGGGGGTGGTCATCCCGGCCGAGGAACGGGTGCTGGACCCGGACCGGGTGCGGCTGGCGACCCGGGCCGCCGCGGTGGAGAGCGTGCTGGCCGGTGTGACGACGGCGCTCGACATGTACTTCTTCCACGCCGACGGCACGGCCGGCGCCGACGAGGTCGGCATGCGGCTCCAGACCGGCCAGCTGGTGGTGGACGTCCCGGGCCCCGAGGGGTGGACCTGGGAGCAGCGCCTCGAGGGCGCCGAGCAGTGGCTCGCCGGGCGCCCCGCCCGGCCGGGGTGGCGGCCCGTGGTGGCGCCCCACTCCACCTACGCGGTGTCGCCCGAGCACCTGGCGGCCGTGGCCGACCTGGCCGCCCGGCACGACGCCGCCGTGCACGTGCACGCGTCCGAGAGCGCGGGCGAGCTCGACCTGGTGGCGTCGCTCCACGGACGCCGGCCCCTGCAGGTGCTCGACGACGTCGGGCTCCTGCGGCCCGGGACGGTCCTGGCCCACGCGGTCTGGCTCGACGACGACGAGGTGGCCCGCGTCGCCTCCACCGGCACGGCGGTCGCCCACTGCCCGGCCTCCAACCTGAAGCTGGCGTCCGGCGTGGCCCGGGTCCCCGAGCTGCTCGCCGCCGGGGCCGTGGTGGGCATCGGGACCGATGGCCCGGCGTCGTCCAACGACCTCGACATGTTCGTGGCCCTGCGGCTCGCCGCGCTGCTCCACAAGGGGGCGGCGCCGAGCGCCACCGCCGGGACCGCGGCCGGTGCCGCGGCCCTGCCCGCGGCGCAGGTGCTCCGGATGGCGACCGCCGGCGGTGCCGCGGCCGTCGGGCTGGGCGCGGACGTCGGCGCGCTCGAGGTGGGCCGCCGTGCGGACCTGCTCGCGGTCGACCTGGACCAGCCGCACACCCAGCCCGTGTTCGACCCGGTCTCGACCGTCGTCTACGCCGCCGGTCGTGGCGACGTGCGCCACGTGTGGGTCGAGGGGCGGCCGGTGGTGCGCGACGGGTCGACCGTGCGCGTGGCCCGCGACGAGGTGGTGGCCGACCTCCGGGCCCTGCAGCGCGCCGTCGACCCGCGCTGAGCCCGGCGCCGGGCGGTGGCTACGGTGGGGCGAGTGAGCGACGAGTACGACGGTCCGGTCCCCGAGGGCGACCCCGTGCCGACGGGCGACGACACGGTGTCGCCGCGCCGGTCCCTCGACGGCCGCGGCCGCCGGCTGCTGTGGGAGTTCGTGCTGGGCGTGGCGGTCATGGGCCTCGTGACCCTGCTGCTCGTGCTGCTCTCCGGCTGACGGACCGGGCGGCCCGCGGCGCGGCGTCGTAGGGTCCTGCGCATGCAGCACCGATTCCTCGGCCGGTCCGGCCTCAAGGTCAGCGCCATCTCCTACGGCAACTGGATCACCCACGGGTCCCAGGTCGGCGACGACGCCGCCGTGGCCTGCGTCCACGCCGCGCTCGACGCCGGCATCACCACCTACGACACCGCCGACGTCTACGCCGGCACCCGGGCCGAGGTCGTGCTGGGCGAGGCGCTCAAGGGTGTGCGGCGCGAGTCCATCGAGCTGTTCACCAAGGTGTACTGGCCGACGGGGGAGGGCCCCAACGACCGCGGGCTGTCCCGCAAGCACGTCATGGAGTCCTGCCACGCGTCGCTGCGCCGGCTGGGCACCGACTACGTCGACCTCTACCAGGCGCACCGGTTCGACCACGAGACGCCGCTCGAGGAGACGATGCTCGCCTTCGCCGACCTGGTCCGCCAGGGCAAGGTCCACTACGTCGGCGTGTCGGAGTGGACGGCCGACCAGATCCGTGCGGGCGCCGAGCTGGCCCGCGAGCTCCACGTGCCGTTCGTCTCGAGCCAGCCGCAGTACTCGCTGCTGTGGCGGGTGATCGAGGACGAGGTCGTGCCGACCTGCGAGGAGCTCGGCCTCAGCCAGATCGTGTGGTCGCCGATCGCACAGGGGGTCCTGACCGGCAAGTACGCGCCCGGCGCGCAGCTGCCCGAGGGCACGCGCGCGACCGACGAGATGGGCGGCGCCAACTTCGTCGCCAAGTTCCTCCGCGACGAGGTCCTCGAGCGCGTCGCGCAGGTGGTGCCGCTCGTCGAGGCCGCCGGCCTCACGCCGGCCCAGTTCGCAGTGGCGTGGGTCCTGCGGAACCCCAACGTCGCGTCGGCCATCGTGGGCGCGTCGCGGCCCGAGCAGCTGACCGAGAACGTGGTCGCCGCCGACCTCGTCCTCGACGACGACCTGGTCGCGCAGGTCGAGGCGGTCCTCGACCCGGTCGTCGAGCGCGACCCGTCGCGCACCGCGCAGTCCTCGCCGCCGGTCCGGCCCTGAGCCGGACCACGCCGGGTGCGCGGCTGGGCAGATGCCCCAGCCGGCCTTCCCGACCCCCGGTCCCGGGCCGTGTTCGGGCCCGTTTCGGGCACGAATCTCACGCTGAGTAGTTGCCCACGCGCGCTCCGGAGGAAACGTCGACCCGCTGCTCCTGAAGGCAGTTCATCGGCCTTGACGCCCCTTCCGGGAGCGGTCGAAACTGACGCATTCGCCGAGCGGGGGCACGTTCGGCAGGGGGCGGATCCGGGGAGGATCGATGAAGCGATTTGGGCGACTCGCATCAGCAGCGGCCGTGGTGGTCGTGCTGGGGGCCCTGCTCGTCACGTCGAGCGCCGACGCGCAGAAGGTCGCCAACCCCGGTGCGTTCTCCATCAACCCGACCGGTGGCTACATCGCCCTCGGCAACCAGCTGCTCGACCTGACGCCCAAGACGGTCGCAGAGTGCCAGGACGGCATCGACAACAACGACGCCGCCTCCGGCACCGGCGACGGCAAGATCGACTTCGTGGCGCCCGCCGGCAGCGTGGCCGACCCGCAGTGCGCCTCGGCCGTCGACAACTCCGAGCTGATCCCCGGGGTCCAGCCGCTCGAGACCACCTCGATCAGCGGCACCATCGACGGCGCCGGCAACCTCTCCATCCCGGCCACGAGCGTCTCGTTCCCGACCTACTACATCAAGGTCGTCAACCCCATCGACGGCGTGCTGTCGGTCGTGTTCGCCAAGGTCAAGGCCGTCGGCACCCAGACGGGCACGCTCAACCCGCTGAACGGCACCGCCTCGATCCGGCTCAAGTTCTACATCTCGCTCACCGGCAACGCGGCCGGCGTGGACCTGGGTGCCAACTGCAACATCGGCTCGGCCGGCAGCCCCATCGACGTCAACGCGCTCATCACCGGCGTGACCTCCCCGCCGGCGCCCAACACCGCGATCGGCGGCGTCAACTACTCCTCCGTCACGGGTGCCGTGACGCTCGTGAACAACTCGTTCGCCGTCCCTGGTGCCGCCGGCTGCCCCGCCTTCCTGATCGACACCAACGCCGTCATCAACCAGAACCTGCTGCTGCCCTCGGCGGCGGGCAAGAACACGGTCGTCCTGGCCACCACCACCTCCCCGGTGCTCGGCAAGGGTCTGATCGCCAAGATCACCACGACCCCGCTCCTGCTCAACGGCCCGGCGCCGTTCACCGTGGACTTCTCGGCCGCCTCCTCGACGGTCACCAAGACGCCGGCCACCTACGCGTGGAACTTCGGCGACGGGACCACCGGCTCGGGGGCCGCGGCCTCGCACACCTACGCCAGTGCCGGCACCTACGTCGCCCGGCTGACGCTGACCGACCCCGACGGCGACACGGCCACGGTCACCAAGACCATCGTGGTGACGGCGCCACCGCCCAACCAGCCGCCGGTCGCGTCCTTCACGGCGTCGGCCACGTCGGGCCAGGCCCCGCTGGCCGTGAGCTTTGACGGCAGCGCGTCCTCCGACCCGGACGGCTCGGTCAGCTCGTACTCGTGGAACTTCGGTGACGGCACGTCGGCCACCGGTGCCACGGCGTCCAAGACGTACAGCACGGCGGGCACCTACTCCGCCGTCCTGACGGTGACCGACAACCAGGGGGCGACGGCGACCACGTCGCGCACCATCACGGTGACGGCGCCGCCGCCGCCGAACGTGGCGCCGACCGCGTCGTTCACGGCGTCGGCCACCTCGGGCCAGGCCCCGCTGGCCGTGAGCGTCGACGGCACCGGGTCGTCGGACTCCGACGGCACCATCAGCTCGTACGCGTGGACCTTCGGCGACGGCTCGTCGGCCACCGGGTCGACCGCGTCGAAGACCTACACGACGGC
>CAIYXG010000069.1 GCA_903930035.1 uncultured Actinomycetes bacterium
GTCGGCCACAGGAACACCCCGACGGCCAGCAGGGGCAGCCAGAGCAGGTAGCCGACGTCGGCGATGCTCGGGACGGCAGGTTCGCTCCCGCCGCTCGCCAGCACCAGGTACGCGACGTTGCCGGCGGTCCACGCCAGCAGCGCCAGGCCCAGGAACGTCCAGGGGCGGGTGAGCGCGGGCCGGCCCCGGCGGGCCGTGACCAGCGCCAGGACGCCTGCCGTGCCGGCCGCCACGGTCTGGACCCCGGCGGCGACAAGGTCCCGGACGGTGTCGGACACCTCGGTGCCCACCAGCCCGAGCAGGTCGGGCCAGGTCCCGACGACCAGCCCCACGAGCAGTGCGCCGACCACGGCCCGCCGCGCCGGCGGCTCGGCCCGGAGGGCAGCCCCAGCGGCCCGCGCGGAGGTGTCCTGCGTGGCGGTCACCGCGCCGGGCCGTCGGCCGGCAGGGCCACGCGATCGGCCAGGAAGTCGTCCCAGGGCATGGGCCGGCCAAAGAGCCAGCCGGTGGCGCTCCGGTAGCCCAGGCCCGTCAGTCGGGCCGCCTGGCGCTCGTCGGTGACGCCCTGCGCGGCCAGCAGCAGCCCCAGGTCGAGCCCCAGCTGGGCGACGGCCTCCACGATGGTCGTGTCGTGGTCCTCGGTGTCGAGGCCGTCGACGAACGACCGGTCGACCGAGATGGCGTCGGCGGGGTAGTCGGCCATGTGCCGCAGCGACGACGGGCCGGCGCCGAAGCCGTCGACCACGACCATGACGCCGTGCTCGCGCAGCATCCGGAGCGTCCGGCCGGTGGTGTCGTCCACGACCGAGGCCTCGTGGACCCCGACCCACAGCCGGCCGGCCGGGGCGTGCGCGGCCGCGTCGACGAGCCGGGCCACGATCGCCGGGTGGCTCAGCTCGGGCGGGCTCAGGTTGACGGAGATGGAGAGCGAGTCGCCCACCTCGGCGAGCCGGGACTCCACGGCGTCGATCACCAGGCGGCCGATCTCGGGCAGCAGCCCGGCGTGCGTCGCCGCGGGCAGGAAGTCGTTGGGCAGCACCAGTCCGTGGTCGGGGCTGCGCCACCGGACGAGGGCCTCGGCGCCGGCGGTCTCCCGGGTCCGGAGGTCCACCACGGGCTGGAAGAAGACGTCGATCTCGTGGTTGGCCACGGCGCGGTGCAGGCCCTGCTGCATCTGCAGGTGCCGGTCGGCGCGCTGCTGCAGCCACGGGTCGTAGGACGCCCAGCGGCCGCGGCCCAGCTCCTTGGCCCGGTAGAGGGCCAGGTCGGCCCGTCGCAGGACGGCCTCGGGCGAGTCGGGCCGCCGGGCCGGCCAGCCCGAGTCCTTCGACGGCTCGGGCTCCCGGCGCACCTCGCTGCGCGCCAGGCCGACGCTGACGCCGGCCCGGAGCGGGCGTCCGAGCACGTGCACCGGCTGCTCCATGGCGGCCACGAGCGCGGCCGCGACCGCCTCCGACTGCTCCCGGTCCAGGTCCTCGCGGACGGCCACGAACTCGTCGCCGCCCAGCCGGAACACGTGGTCGCCGAGCACGTTGCGGAGCCGGTCGCCGATCTCCACGAGCAGCTCGTCGCCACCCTCGTGGCCGAGGCCGTCGTTGACCGACTTGAAGTGGTCCACGTCGATGTAGAAGAGCGCAATGCCCGACGGGGCCTGACGCTCGAGCGCTGCCGCCAGGTGCGCCGCCAGCCCGGCCCGGTTGCCGAGCCCGGTCAGCGCGTCGGAGTGGGCCTCGACGTCCAGCCGGTCGGCCACGCGGAGGAGGTCCTTTGCCAGCCGTCGCTGGTCACGCTCGAGGATGCTCAGGCGGTAGATGGAGAGCGCCACGCAGACGCCCCCGAGCACCAGCGTGGGCAGGTCGGCACCCTTCTCCACGTACTCGTGCACGACCACGGTCGGCAGCGCGACCAGGACGGCGACCACGGGCACCCACCGTTGGACCAGCCCGGCCCGGGCGCTCGACCGTGGCTCGTCCTGCAGGCCGAGGGCGCTCCGGCGCCCGGCGACCGCCACCAGCAGGTTGCCCACGACGGCGGCCCCCGCGACCAGCCGGAGGGCCGTCGCGTTCGCGTTGCCGATCGCGACCAGCATCTGGGTCAGGCTCGACGCGACGAGCCAGACCATCCCCGAGGCCAGGGCGCGCATGTCGGGCCGCCGGTCGATCCGCGTCCGGACGACCAGGGACGCCGTGAACCCGATGATCAGCGAGTTCAGCACCACGAACCCGACCACGACGGAGTAGGCCTCCTGGCCCGCGACGGCCGAGACCGCGTCGTCCGCCGCGAGCACCCACATCAGCGTGAGCACCGAGGCGACCACGATCGCGACGTTGAGGCGGTGGACCCGGCTCGACCGCCGACGGTCGCGCGGGAACAGTGCCAGGCCGACGAGCACGAGGAGGACGCCGAGCGCCCCCGCCAGGTCGTCGAGGGGGTGGAGCCGCTCGCCCGCCGTGTTCGTGGTGCCGACCGTGTCCACGGAGAGCAGCAAGGAGAGGCCCTGTGCCCACATCGCGCCGCAGACCAGTGTCCACGCCGCCCGCGCCCGCCCGGTGTGCACCCGTGACGCCCTCAGGCACATCCACCCGGCCACCGCCGCGACGCCCGTCTGGACGAACGAGCCGACGATCCCGGCGGCCCGGTCCGGCACGTCCACGCCCAGCACCTCGAGCACCAGCGGCCACCCGGCGACGGTCAGCCCGACCACGACCAGGACCAGCGCGACCCGGAGCGGGGACGCAGCGAGCTGGTCGTGGTCCGTGCGCGGCCGGGCCCCGGCGGCCATGTCCTCGTCGGTCAGCTCGGCTGTGTGCATCGACGCCCTGGTTCCCTGTACCGCCTCGTCGGCCGCGACGCCCTGCGCATAAGGGTTTGCGGCCATGTGGACGGCTCCCCTGCACGCTAGGCGCACTCGTGATCTGACGGGTCGTCAGGTCCCGCGGCAGACTGTCCGACGTGGATCTGACCTGGAGTGACGCCGAGGACGCCTTCCGTGCCGAGTGCCGGTCGTGGCTGGAGGCCAACGTGCCGACGCCCGCCCTGCCGTCGGGCGACACGACGGACGGCTTCGCCGCCCACCTGGAGTGGGAGCGTCAGCTGCACGCTGCCCGCTGGGCCGTCGTGTCGTGTCCCGAGGCCTACGGCGGGCGCGCGGCGTCGCTGTGGCAGTGGCTGATCTTCGAGGAGGAGTACTACCGGGTCGGGGCACCGCAGCGGGTCACCCAGAACGGCATCTTCCTGCTGGCCCCCACGATCTTCGAGTTCGGCACGCAGGCCCAGCAGGACTACTACCTGCCCCGCATGTCCGCGGCCGAGGACCTGTGGTGCCAGGGCTGGTCCGAGCCCAACGCCGGCTCCGACCTGGCAGCGGTGCGGTCCCGGGCCACCCGTGACGACGAGCGCGGCGGCTGGGTGCTGTCGGGCCAGAAGACCTGGACCACCCGTGGCGCGTTCTGCACCTACCTGTTCGGGCTGTTCCGGACCGACCCCGAGTCGGAGCGCCACAAGGGCCTGACCTACTTCATGGTGCCGCTCGGCTCGAAGGGCGTGACCGTCCGGGGCTTCGGCCGGCTCGACGGCGACGAGGGCTTCGCCGAGGTCTTCCTGGACGACGTGTTCATCCCGGACGACGACGGCACCCCGGCGACCATGGCCCAGGGCGGCATCCTGGGCGACGTGCA
>CAIYXG010000070.1 GCA_903930035.1 uncultured Actinomycetes bacterium
GCGAGTCCCTCGTGGGCGAGGACGTCGCCCGGGTGATGGGCATCGTCAACGGGACGACCAACTACATCCTCACCAAGATGGCCGAGGAGGGCTGGACCTACGCGGCCGCCCTGGCCGAGGCGCAGAGCCTGGGCTACGCCGAGCGCGACCCCACGGCCGACGTCGAGGGCTTCGACGCCGGGGCGAAGGCCGCCATCGTGGCCACCATTGCCTTCGGCGCGGGCGTGGTCGCCGGCGACGTCTACCACGAGGGCATCGCCAACCTCACCGACACCGACATCGCGTTCGCGGCCCGGCTGGGCTACGTCATCAAGCTGCTGGCGATCGCCGAACGGTTCGAGGACGGCTCGGTCGCGGTGCGGGTCCACCCGGCGATGGTCCCCAAGGACCACCCGCTCGCGGCGGTGCGCGACTCGTTCAACGCGGTCTTCGTCGAGGGCAGGGCCGTGGGCGACCTGATGTTCTACGGACGCGGTGCCGGCGGCTTCCCGACGGCCTCGGCGGTGCTTGGCGACGTCATCGACGGCGCCGTGAACCTGGCCAAGGGTGCGTCGGCGTCCATCGGCTCGTTCGAGCCCGCCACCATCCGCCCGGTCGACGAGCTCCGCTCCGCCTTCTACGTCAACCTCGAGGTGCAGGACCGCCCCGGCGTCCTGGCCACGGTGGCCGGCGCCTTCGGCGACCACGGCGTGTCGATCCGCTCCATGGAGCAGGAGTCGATCGAGGACGCCGCCGACGGCGCGGCGCGCCTGACGTTCATCACCCACTCCGCCCGCGAGGCCGACCTGCGGGCGACGCTCGGCGAGCTGCGCGGCCTGGACGCCGTGGTCTCGGTCGGCTCGGTGCTGCGGGTCGTCGGCGACGACTGACCGCCCTGCGACGACCCGTGGCGAGTGTGGGAGCATCCCTCTGATGAAGTACGTCTCGACACGCGGCGCGTCCCCCGAGCTGGGGTTCTGCGACGTCCTGCTGGCGGGCCTGGCGCCCGACGGCGGGCTCTATTTGCCGGCCGAGTGGCCGCAGCTGCCACCGGTGCACGAGTTCCGGGGCATGCCCTACGCCGAGGTGGCCGCCGCCGTCATCGCGCCGTTCGTCGAGGGCGAGGTCGACCCGCACGCGCTGGCCCGCATGTGCGCCGACGCCTACGCCACGTTCGACACGCCCGAGGTCTGCCCGGTCGTGCCGGTCGGCCGCACGGCGTCGGGCGCGCCGCTCTCCCTGCTCGAGCTCTACCGGGGGCCGACGCTCGCCTTCAAGGACGTGGCGCTCCAGCTGGTGGGGCGGCTGTTCGACCACGTGCTCGAGGCGCGCGACCAGCGGGTGTGCATCCTGGGGGCGACCTCGGGCGACACCGGTTCGGCCGCCATCGACGCGTGCCGCGGCCTGCACCGGGTCGACATCTTCATCCTGTTCCCCGACGGCCGGGTCTCCGAGGTCCAGCGCCGGCAGATGACCACCGTGGACTCGCCCAACGCGCACGCGGTGGCGGTGCCGGGCACGTTCGACGACTGCCAGGACCTGGTGAAGGCGGCCTTCGGCGACGTGGCCTTCCGCGACGAGGTGGCCCTGTCGGCGGTGAACTCCATCAACTGGGCCCGCGTCATGGCGCAGGTCGTCTACTACGTGACCGCCCACCTGGCCGTGCGGCCGGACGACGGGCCGGTGTCCTACACGGTGCCCACGGGCAACTTCGGCAACGTCCTGGCCGGCTGGGTCGCCAAGCAGATGGGCCTGCCGGTGGACCGGCTGGTGGTCGCGTCCAACCGCAACGACATCCTCACCCGGTTCTTCACGACCGGGACCATGGAGATCACCGACGTGGTCCCGACGACCAGCCCGTCCATGGACATCCAGGTCAGCTCCAACCTCGAGCGCCTGCTGTTCGAGTCGATGGGCCGCGACGGCGCCGCGGTGGCGCAGATGATGGCGGACTTCCGGACCGACGGGACCGTCTCGGTGCCCACCGAGCTGCTCGACGGTCTGCGGGCCGAGTTCGACTGCGGCCGCGTGTCCGACGCGCAGGCTGCCCGGGTCATCACGCGGATCTACGGGTCCACGGGAGTGCTGGTCGACCCGCACACGGCCGTCGGCATCGGGGTGGCCGAGGAGCACGGCGGGGACCCGTCGGTCCCGATGGTGGCGCTGGGCACGGCGCACCCGGCCAAGTTCCCCGACGCGGTCGAGGCCGCCGTGGGCGAGCGCCCGCCGCTGCCGGCGCACCTGGCCGACCTGTTCGACCGGACCGAGCACGTCGAGCACTGCGACGCGACGCTCGAGGCCGTCGAGGCCCACGTCCGGGCCGGCCTGGCCGCCCGCTGACGCGAGTTCTGCCCCGGCGGGGGAGTCGGGCAGACTGCACCCCGTGAAGTACGTGGTCTGTGTCCCTGACGGCTGTGCCGACGAGCCCCATCCCGACCTGGGGGGCCGCACGCCGCTCGAGGTCGCCGACACCCCGGTCCTGCGGGCCCTGGCCGCCCGCGGCGAGGTGGGCCGCGCCGCAGTGATCCCGGCCGGCATGCCGCCGGGCTCCGACGTCGGCAACCTGTCGATCCTCGGGTTCGACCCGGCCGAGTTCCACACGGGCCGCGCCCCGATCGAGGCGGCGTCGCTCGGGCTCAAGCTGCGGGCCGACCAGGTCGCCTACCGCTGCAACCTGTCCACCGTCGACCCGGACGCCGGCGGTCCCGACGGCCTGATGGTCGACTTCGCCGGCGGGCACCCCTCCACAGAGGCGGCGGCCGAGGTGGTCGCGGCGCTCGACGAGCGGTTCGGCCGGGGCGCCGGCGAGGGCCTGGAGTTCCACCCCGGTGTCCAGTACCGCCACATCATGGTGGCCCCCAAGGAGTGGGTCGACGCGGAGTGCACCCCGCCCCACGACCTCACCGACCGCCCGGCGGTCCGCCCGACAGGCGCGGTCGGCGACCGCCTGTGGGACCTGATGGTGGCCAGCCGCGAGGTGCTGGCCGGCTTCCCGGAGGTGGGTGCCAACCAGGTGTGGCTCTGGGGCCAGGGGTTCCAGCCGCGGCTGCCGTCGTTCGCCGAGACCTACGGGCTCCGCGCCGGCATGGTCACGGCCGTGGACCTGGTCCGTGGCCTGGGCGTGCTCACGGGCATGGAGGTCGTGGACCTGCCCACCGCGACCGGCTGGTACGACACGGACTACGAGGGCAAGCGCGACGTGGCGCTCGACGCCCTGCGCGACGGGGCCGACCTGTTCGTGATCCACGTCGAGGCGACCGACGAGGCCGGGCACGCCGGCAACGTCGAGGAGAAGGTCCGCGCGCTCGAGAACTGGGACCGGCGGATCCTGTCGGGCCTGGTCGAGGGGCTGGACGCGATGGGGGACTGGCGGCTGCTGCTGCTGCCGGACCACCCGACGCCGCTGCACCTGAAGACCCACACCTCGGACCCCGTGCCGTACCTCCTGGTCGACTCCCGCGCCGACGGTGCCGGCGGTGTGCTCACCGAGCCCGGCGTGGCCGACCGTCCGGTGGTCGACGGCCACTCGCTGATGCGGACCCTGGTCGAGGCCTGACGGGGCGGGTGACGCCTGACCGACGGCGGTGGTTGCCGGGTACCCCCACCACGGCTAGGGTGACGGCGTCGACTCGTTCGGGGGAACGGGCACCAGCCCTCCTCGGTCGATGTTCTTCCCGGCAGACCCGGCTGGTCCTCATGAGGCCCTCGCCGTACCTGCCGGGGACCGAAACCCTCTCACCCGAGCTCGACCCGGATGCTGCCCTCGCAGTGCCGGTCCACTACACAGCGCCGTGGCGACCGCCTGCGCTGACGACGAACGGGGAACCCCAACAGTGAGCGTCGACGCCTCTCAGCTCGAGGGCAAGGGCCGCGAGGAACTCGCGACCATCGCCACCGCCCTCGGCGGCAAGCCCACCTCCCGCGCCAAGAAGTCCGAGATCGTGGACATGATCCTCGAGCTCTCGGGCAACACCGCCGGTGCCGGCGGCGCC
>CAIYXG010000071.1 GCA_903930035.1 uncultured Actinomycetes bacterium
CCGTCCCGCCCTGTCCCGGGTGCAGGTGCTCGTAGACGGTCCGGGCCACCTGCTCGGGCAGCCAGCTGACCCCGAGCAGGTCCTCGAGCGACGCCCGCTGCACCGCCCGCACGCCACCGAACTGCTTCACCAGCTTGGTGCGCCGCGTGTCGCCGAGCCCGGGGATGCCGTCCAGGACCGAGCGCGTCATGCGCTTGTCGCGCAGCTGTCGGTGGTAGCTGATGGCGAACCGGTGCGACTCGTCGCGGAGCCGCTGCAGCATGAACAGGCCCTCCGAGCCCCGCGGCAGCTCCACCGGCTCGGACCGGCCGGGCAGGTAGACCTCCTCGAACCGCTTGGCCAGCGACGCCACCGGGATCTCGTCGCGCAGGCCCAGCTCGTCGAGCACCCGCACCGCCACCGACAGCTGGCCCTTGCCGCCGTCGACCAGGAGCAGCTGGGGCGGGTAGGCGAACCGGCCGCGCTCGCCGGGCGGGAGCTCCAGCTCCTCGAGGTAGTTGCGCAGGCGGCGGGTGAGGACCTCCTCCATGGCGGCAAAGTCGTCGTTGCCCGGGACCTCCCGCACCTTGAAGCGCCGGTACTCGCCCTTCCGGGGCAGGCCGTCCTCCATGACCACCATCGACCCGACGTAGTCGGAGCCCTGGAGGTGGCTCATGTCGTAGCACTCGATCCGCAGCGGGGCCTCGGGCAGCCCGAGGGCCTCCTGCAGGTCGTGCAGGGCCCTGGCCCGGCTGTTGTGGTCGGCGGCCCGCCGGAGGCGGTGCCGGGTGAAGGTCTCCTCGGCGTTGCGGGTCACGGTCTCGGCCAGCTCGCGCTTGGCACCGCGACGGGGCACCCGGATCTGGACCTTGGTGCCGCGCACGCTGCCGAGCCACTCCTCGTAGACCTCGACGTCCTCGGGCAGGGTGGGCACCAGCACCTGACGCGGGTAGCCGAGCACCGGCTCGTCCCCGTAGAGCTGGTCGAGCACGGCCGCCATGGTCTGCCCGGGGGTCAGGTCCATCACCTTGTCGAGGATGAACCCGTTGCGCCCCACGACCCGGCCGTGGCGCACGTGGAAGACCTGTGCGGCCGCCTCGAGCTCGTCCTCCACCACGCCCTCCACGTCGAGCTGCTCGTCGCGCTCGCCCACCATCTGCTGCTTCTCCACGGTGCGGCGCACCGACGCCAGGCGGTCGCGCAGCCGGGCCGCCTGCTCGAACTCGTGCGCCGCCGCGGCCGCCGCCATCTCGGACTCGAGCCGGCGCAGGACCGGGTCCGAGTCGCCCTCGACGAACTCGACGAGCTCGTCGACGTACTGCTGGTAGGCCTCCGGGGTGACCTCGCCCACGCACGGCCCGGCGCACTTCTCGATGTGGAAGAGCAGGCACGGCTTGCCCAGCTGCTGGTGCCGGCGGAGCTTGGCGTCGCTGCACGTCCGGACCGGGAACGTCCGCAGCAGCTCGTCGAGCGTCTCGCGCACGGCGTGGGCGTGGGTGTAGGGGCCGAAGTACCGCACCCCCTTCTTGCGGGCCCCCCGCACGACCATGGCCCGGGGCCACTCGTCGTCGGTCGTCACCGCCAGGAACGGGTAGGACTTGTCGTCCACCAGCCGGACGTTGAACCGGGGCCGGTGCTGCTTGATGAGCGAGTACTCCAGCAGGAGCGCCTCGACCTCGTTGCGGACGCAGATCCACTCGACCGTCTGGGCGGCGGCCACCATCTGCGCGGTGCGCAGCGGAAGGGTCGCCGGGTCGGCGAAGTACGACGACAGCCGCTGGCGCAGCGACTTGGCCTTGCCCACGTAGACCACGCGGCCGGCGGCGTCCTTGAACTGGTAGGAGCCCGGTTCGTCGGGGATCGTGCCGGCGGGCGGACGTTCGACCACGTCCCGAACCTAGCGGTACCGGCCCGGCCGCCGTGCGGGCACGCCGGCGGGACGGGCGGGCCGCGGGAATGGGCGTGTCGTGGGAATGGGCGTGTCGTGGCGCAGGGTTATGCTCGTCGAGCCGGCCTGGCACCCGGCCTACATCAACCTCCGAGACCGACACCCCCGTGGCGTGGCGACCAGGCTGCCCCCACCGGTCATTCGTCGGAGGTCCTCAGCCGGCGCGCCGCGGCGGTCGGCACAGGAGGTCAGGACCCATGCTTCGACTGCAGACCCCGCTCGCCGACCGGTACGTCGACGCACCCGCCGAAGAGCTGGCCGAGCGCATCGCTGCGGCCAAGGCGACGCTCGGCGACCGGCTGTTCATCCTCGGCCACCACTACCAGCGCGAGGAGGTCATGCGGTGGGCCGACGCCCGGGGCGACTCGTTCCGGCTGTCGGTCCTGGCCCAGCAGCAGACGGCGGCCGAGTTCATCGTGTTCTGCGGGGTGCACTTCATGGCCGAGTCGGCCGACATCCTCACGGGCGACCACCAGAAGGTCGTGCTGCCCGACCTGAACGCCGGCTGCTCGATGGCCGACATGGCCGACATCGACTCCGTCGAGGAGGCCTGGGAGTCGCTGGCCGAGGTGACCGACCTCGACCGCCTCGTGCCCATCACCTACATGAACAGCTCTGCCGACCTGAAGGCGTTCGTCGGCCGGCACGGCGGCGCCGTGTGCACGTCGACCAACGCCCGGGGCGTCCTGGAGTGGGCCCTCCACCGCGAGGACGGGCCCCGGGCCCGCCAGGTGCTGTTCTTCCCCGACCAGCACCTGGGCCGCAACACCGGCTACCAGATGGGCTTCACCGAGGCCGACATGGCGGTCTGGAACCCCCGCAAGGACCTGGGCGGGCTCACCCCGCAGCAGGCCAAGGACGCCACGTTCCTCCTGTGGAAGGGGCACTGCTCGGTCCACCAGCGGTTCCGGCCCGAGCACGTGGCGGCGTTCCGGGCCGAGCACCCTGACGGCCTGGTGGTCGTGCACCCCGAGTGCGCCCACGACGTGTGCGAGCTCGCCGACCAGGTGGGCTCGACCGACTACATCATCCGTGCCGTCGAGTCCGCCGCGCCCGGCACCGTGGTCGGCGTGGGCACCGAGATCCACCTGGTGCAGCGGCTGGCCGCCGAGACGCCCGACAAGACCGTCGTCTCGCTCGACCCCCTGGTGTGCCCCTGCTCCACAATGTTCCGCATCGACGCCCCGCACCTGTGCTGGACGCTCGAGCAGCTCGTCGCCGGGGAGGTCGTCAACCGGATCACCGTCGACCCCGACACCGCCGAGTGGGCCCGTGTGGCCCTCCAGCGGATGCTCGACATCACCTGAGGCGGCGCTACCTGCCGAGCAGCGGGGCCAGGAACTGGCCGGTGTAGCTGTCGGCGACCTCGGCCACCTGCTCGGGCGTGCCCTCGGCGACCACCTGGCCGCCGCCGCTGCCCCCCTCGGGGCCCAGGTCGATCAGCCAGTCCGCGGTCTTGACCACGTCCAGGTTGTGCTCGATGACCACGACCGAGTTGCCCTGGTCGACCAGGCGGCTCAGCACGGTGAGCAGCTTGCGGATGTCCTCGAAGTGCAGGCCGGTGGTCGGCTCGTCGAGCAGGTACATCGTGTGGCCGGTCGAGCGCTTGGCCAGCTCGGAGGCCAGCTTCACGCGCTGGGCCTCGCCGCCGGACAGCGTGGTGGCCGGCTGGCCCAGCCGGACGTACCCGAGGCCCACGTCCACCAGCGTCTGCATGTGCCGGGCGATGGTGGGCTGGTTGGCGAAGAACTCCAGCGCCTCCTCGCACGGCAGGTCCAGCACCTGGGCGATGTTGAGCCCCTTGAAGGTGACCTCGAGGGTGTCGCGGTTGTAGCGCTGCCCCTTGCACACCTCGCACGGCACGAACACGTCGGGCAGGAAGTGCATCTCGATCTTGATCGTGCCGTCGCCGGCGCACGCCTCGCAGCGGCCGCCCTTGACGTTGAAGCTGAACCGGCCCGGCATGTAGCCGCGCACCTTGGACTCGGGCGCCTGGGCGAACAGCTTCCTGATGTGGTCGAACACGCCGGTGTAGGTGGCCGGGTTGCTGCGTGGCGTGCGGCCGATGGGCGTCTGGTCGATGTCGATGACCTTGTCGATCGCCTCGATGCCGTCGATGCGGTCGTGGGCGCCGACGTCGAGGCCCGCTCCGTGC
>CAIYXG010000072.1 GCA_903930035.1 uncultured Actinomycetes bacterium
CCGGCCTGCCAGGCCCGGAAGTCGATCACCGAGGCCACGCCCGGCCGCAGCGTCGCCGCCTGGCGCAGCAGCTCGTTGTACCGGTCCATGCGGACGGGGTCCGACTCGGGCAGCAGGGTGAACCCCTGCGTCCGGCCGGCGTCGACGTACGGGAACGTGAGCAGGACCACCTTCGCGCCCTGTGAGCCCAGCAGGTCGATGGCCGAGACCAGCTCGCGCAGCACGTAGGCGTCGACCTTGGGCTGGCCGATGTGCCGCCAGGTGTCGTCGCCCGGCAGCACCCGGTCGACCACCTCCCAGATCCCGGACATGACGACCACCACCTCGGGCCGGTCGTCGGCCAGCAGCCCCGGGAAGTAGGTCGCCCAGTCGCAGCGGGCCTCGACCGGCACGACGTCGCGCAGGAAGCGGTACTTGCCGCCCCGCGCCAGCGGGCAGCCCAGCCGGCCCCCCGAGTACGACAGCAGGTTCCCGCGCTCGTTGCCGTAGTCGGTCAGCGCGTTCGAGATGTTCACCGACAACGAGTCACCCACCACCAGGGTCCGGACCGTTGCGCCGGAGACCCGCCGGGGGGTCACCGGCGGGGCCGGCGGCAGGGTCGCGTCGACGGCGTCCGGCGCCACCTGCGCGGCGGGCGGGGCGGTCCGCACGACGGTCCGCAGCTCCCCCATGAGCCACGGGGCCAGACGCCGGGCGCCGTCCTCGGAGAGGCCGACGCCCTCGCTCCGCCAGCGGGGGTCCAGCGCGCCGCCAGGGAGTGCGTCCATCCGGGGGACCGGGTCCACGTACGTCGCACCGTGCCGGGTCGCCGCGAGCTTCAGCAGCCCGTTCCAGCGCGCCACGAGCGCCGGGTCGTTCTCGGGGAACCCGGCGGCGGGGGCGCCCGACCGGGCCAGCATCTCCTCGTTGACCTGCAGCGCGGCCTCCCGCGGCACGGGCGTGGTCGTGGGCGGGGGCGGCGGCGAGAGCTGCCGGCCGTTGGCCTGGGCCGGGACGCCCATGACGACGACCTTCGTGCCCGTGGCCACCAGCTCCTTGACCAGCTCGCCGACGCCCAGGCCGAGGAACTCGCCGATCGCCGGGTCCTCGAGCGTCCTCCACGGCTGGGAGCGCTCCAGGCGCCGGTGGCGGAGGTCCCGGCCGCCGGCCCACACCACGACGACGTCGGGCCGCTGCGCCGCGACCTGCATGACCCACTTGTCGCGGACGCTGCCGCAGCGCAGCACGTCGCGCTCGGCGCCGCCGTCCGGCCGGGACACCCAGCCCCCGACCACGAGCCCGCAGTCGGCGTCGGACAGCGCCGTGACCTTCGCCGGAACCTTCTGGGGGCCCACCTCGGTGCCCGCCATCTGCCCGAGCGAGCCGGCGAGCCGGTCGCCGACGGCCATGACCTGGAGGGGTGACTCGGGGACGGCCGTCGTCGGGCTGGCCGCCGCCACCTGCAGCCGGGTCGGGGCCGGGAGGTCACGGGTCGTCAGGAACGTGGTCAGGAGCAGGACGACGGCGGCGGCGGCGGCAAGGGCGGGCCCGCGGCCGGCGGCCAGACGGGCCCCGCTCCGGACCGGGTGCTCCACCAGCCGGTACATCAGGACGGCACCGGCGACCGTCACCACCATGCGCAGGCCGAAGAGCGGCCACTCCCCGAGCGGCACCCGCTGGGGCGTCAGCCACAGGAAGACCGGCCAGTGCAGCAGGTAGACGCCGTAGGAGATCCCGCCGAGCCAGACCAGCGGCCGGACCGACAGGGCCCGGCCCAGCAGCCCGCCCTGGAGGGCGCCCAGGATGAGTGCGACCGACGAGCACGCGGTCAGCAGCAGGCCCCACGGGTACATCCACCGGGTGCTCACCTGCACGGTGGCCCACAGCGCCACCGACACCCCCAGCCCGACGGCCCCGAGCACACCGAGCACCCGGCGCAGGAGCACACCCCGCAGGCGGAAGCCGCCCACGCACAGGCAGGCGAGCAGGGCGCCTGCGGCCAGCTCGGCCGCCCGCGTGTCGGTCCCGAAGTAGGCGCGGTCGAGCGACGACCGTGCGAAGTACCAGTTCAGCCCGGCGGACACCACCACCACGACGGCCATGGTCACCGCCACGAGCCGCACCGCCGCGGCCGGCCGACGGCCCCGGGTGAGGGACAGGACCCCGAGCAGGAGCACCGGCAGCAGCACGTAGAACTGCTGCTCGACCGCCAGGCTCCAGAAGTGCTCGAGCGGCGAGGGCGCCTCGAACTTCGACCCGTAGGTGCGGCCGGCCGCGATGAAGTGCCAGTTGACGACCTCGGCCAGCGAGAACGGCACGTCGCCGCGCAGGGACCGGCGCTGGTCGACGCTCCAGACCCCCAGCGCACCCGCGAGCACGACCAGGCCCATGGTGAGCCAGGACGCCGGCAGCAGGCGGCGGAACCGGCGCCGCCAGAAGGTCCGCATGCCGATGCCGCCCCGGCGCGACCACTCGCGGAGCAGCAGCGACGTGATCAGGAAGCCCGAGAGCGTGAAGAACGTCGAGACGCCCAGGAAGCCGCCAGGGATCC
>CAIYXG010000073.1 GCA_903930035.1 uncultured Actinomycetes bacterium
CGGCAGCAGGCAGCGGTTCTTGAAGTCGCTGATGAACTCCAGCACCTTCTTGGGGTGGAACTGCTTCTCCGGCAGCTTCAGCTCGGCCAGCACCTGCTTGACGAGGCTCTTCTGGTCGGCGGGATCGAAGATGACGAAGTCCCGGCCCACGGGCGTGCGCTCGCCCTCCCGGCGCAGGATGCGTGTGCAGAAGCTGTGGAAGGTGCTCACCCACATCTGCGCCGCGGGCATGGAGACCAGACGCTGCACGCGGTCGCGCATCTCCTCGGCGGCCTTGTTGGTGAAGGTCATGGCCAGGATGGAGCCCGGGTGCACACCTTCTTCCTCGATGAGCCAGGCGATGCGCCGCGTGATCACGGTGGTCTTGCCGGAGCCGGCGCCCGCCAGGATGCGCAGCGGCGAGGCGGTCGAGGTGACCGCGGCCGCCTGCGCCGGGTTGAGCCCCCGCACCAGCGCGTCGAGCTGGGCGGCCTCGTGCGCGGCGTCGGGCGACGGCGGCACAGGGTGGTCGGGCGGGACGGGCACGGCGCCGACGGTACTCGCGGCCCCCGACACGCCCGGCCGGGGCGCAGCCGGTGCCTGCCCGCCGGATACGCTCGCCGCATGGCCTTCGACCGTTCCAGCCTCCACCGTGACGAGGAGGTCGTCCTCGACCTCCACCCGCACTGGATCATGATGGGCAAGGGCGTCATCGCGCTCGTCCTGTCCACCGGCGTCGGGATCGGGCTCCTCTCGCTGGGCTGGACCGGCCTGGGGTCGAAGATCCTGAACGGCGGCGCCGTCGTCCTGATCGTGGGTGCGCTGCTCTACATGGCGCGTTCGTGGATCGACTGGTACTCCACCAACTTCGTGCTCACGACCGACCGGTGCATCTACCGGGAGGGGATCGTGGCCAAGCGGGGCGTCGAGATCCCCCTCGACCGGGTGAACACGGTCTTCTTCGACCAGGGGGTGCTCGAGCGCATGGTCGGCGCCGGCACGCTCACGATCGAGTCGGCCGGCGAGCACGGCGTCCAGACCTTCGAGGACGTCCGGAACCCCATGGCCGTCCAGCAGGAGCTCTACCAGCAGATCGAGGACCAGCGGAACCGCCGGGTCACCCGCGTCGACGAGGTGGGCGACAGCTCTCCGGCCGACGAGCTGGCCAAGCTGGCCGACCTCCACGCCCGCGGCGTCCTGACCGACGAGGAGTTCGCCGCCCAGAAGGCCCGGCTGCTCGGCTAGTCCGAGACCGTCGCCCCGGCCGCGGGGCGGACGTGCCAGCCGTCGAGCTCGACCCCGGGCCGCGCCAGCGCCACGACGCAGCCCCCGAACCCCGCCCCCGTCAGCCGCGCGCCGTAGACGCCGGGCACCTCGAGCAGGCGGTCGACGGTCCGGTCGAGCGCCGGGGTCGAGACCTCGAAGTCCTGGGCCAGCGACCGGTGGCTCTCCACCATGAGCCGTCCCAGCTCGGCCAGGTCGCCGTGGCGGAGCGCCTCGGCGGCCGACCGCACCCGCGCCGACTCGGTCCGCACGTGGCGCGCCCGGGCGCGGACGACCGGGTCCTCGATCGCCTCGACGGCGTCGGCCGCGGCGGCAGGGAGCGGGCCGACCAGCGCCGCCGCCTCCTCGCACCGGGCCCGTCGTTCGGCGTAGGCCGAGTCGGCGAGCTGGCGCTGCTGCCCGGACGGCACCACCCACACGCACGCGTCCTCGGGCACCGGGACCGGCTCGACCGACAGGGTGCCGCAGTCGACCAGGAGCGCGTGCCCCTCGACGCCGGCCACGGAGCACAGCTGGTCCATGATCCCGCAGGGCACCCCGTTGGCGCGGACCTCGGCGGCCCGGGCCGTCTGCGCCAGCTCGGCCAGGGAGCCGCGGGCGCCCAGCGCGAGGCACACGGCGACGGTGAGCGCCGAGCTCGACGACAGCCCGCTGCCCGGCGGCACGGTCGACGTCACCGAGCCGGTGAACCCCTCGACG
>CAIYXG010000074.1 GCA_903930035.1 uncultured Actinomycetes bacterium
AACTTGGCGTGGGACGCCACCGACCACGGGCTCAGGCCCAGGACCTGCGCGTCGAGCTGGTCGAACGAGCCGATGCCGGCCGTGTACTCCGCCAACTGGCGCCGGCACAGCGGTGAGTTGTCGTTCGGGTAGAAGACGAGCACGACCGGCCGGCCGCGCAGGTCCTCGAGCGAGAAGGTGCACGGCGCACCGGTCCGGCCGTCCACGCCGTCGAGCTCGAAGCCCGGCGCCTGGTCCCCCACTGCCACCATCTGGATGTCGTCCTGTTCCTCGGCCGGTCGTTCCCGTCAGTCCTCGAGCTGGGCGAGGACCGCGTCCGGAAGGTCCATGTTGGCGTACACGTCGCCGACGTCGTCGTGGTCCTCGAGCGCGTCGATGATGCGCAGCACGGCCCGGGCGGCCTCGACCGTGTCGAGCACGACCGTCGAGGTCGGGACCATCGTGAGGTCCGACGACTCGACCGCGATCCCGGCGTCCTCGAGGGCCTGGCGGACCGCGAACGTGAGGCCGGGGTCACAGGTGACCTGCCAGCCCTCCCCGTTGTCGGACACGTCGTCGGCCCCGGCGTCGATCGCCGCCAGCATGACGTCGTCCTCCGCCACCGAGGACGGCACGACCACGATGCCCTTGCGCTCGAACTGCCACGCCACCGCGCCGGGCTCGGCCATGGACCCGCCCTGCTTGGAGAAGATCGAGCGGATCTCCGGGCCGGTGCGGTTGCGGTTGTCGGTGAGGGCCTCGACGTAGAGGGCGATGCCGTGCGGCGCGTAGCCCTCGTAGGCGACCTCCTCGTAGGTGACGCCCTCGAGCTCGCCCGTGCCCCGCTTCACGGCGCGCTCGATGGTGTCGAGCGGCACCGACGCGTCGCGGGCCTTCTGGAACATGGTCCGCAGCGTCGGGTTGGACTCCGGGTCGCCGCCGCCGGTCCGGGCAGCCACCTCGACCTGGCGGATCAGCTTCGCGAAGAGCTTGCCGCGCTTCTTGTCGGCCGCGCCCTTCTTGTGCTTGATCGTTGCCCATTTGGAGTGCCCGGACATGCTGCGGTTCCTTCGTGTCGGCGAGTAGGGGCGGGTGGTGCGGCCGGTCGGGCTCAGCCCGCCAGGAAGAGCTCGTGGAGACGGGGGTCGTCGGCCAGCTCGGGATGGAAGATGGCGCCCATCATCGCGCCCTGGCGCACCAGGGCGGGGTGACCGTCCACCTCGGCGAGGACCTCGACCCCGGCACCGAGGCGCACGACGGCCGGGGCCCGGATGCACACGGCGCGGAAGGGGGCGTCGAGGCCGGCCACCGGCACGGCGGCCTCGAAGCTGGCGAGCTGCCGGCCGAACGCGTTCCGACGGACCGCGACGTCGAGCGCACCCAGGCTCACCTGGTCGGGGCGGCCGTCGAGCACCTCGCCCGCCAGCAGGATGAGTCCGGCGCACGTGCCCAGCACGGGCCGGCCCGACCGGACGAACTCGCCGAGGGGGCCCCAGACCCCGGTCCGCTGGGCGATCATCGAGATGGTCGTGGACTCGCCGCCGGGCAGCACGAGCGCGTCCACGTCGGCGAGCTGGTCCGCCGTGCGGACCTCCACGGTCGCCACGCCGAGCCGGTCGAGCACGCGGGCGTGCGCGTCGAAGGCGCCCTGGAGCGCAAGTACACCGACCTTCATGCGGCAAGTCTCACCGATGCGCGCCCCGCGCGTCAGGTCGGCACGGCCCGGACCGGCCCGCAGCCGGTGCGGGCGGGCCCGTCACCAGCCGCGGTCGGCCAGCTTCAGGTCCAGGTCGTCCATCCCGATCCCGGTCATCGGGGCGCCGAGCCCGCGGCTGACCTTGGCCAGGATCTGGGCGTCGTTGAAGTTGGTGGTCGCCTCGACGATCGCCCGGGCCCGGGGGGCCGGGTCGGTCGACTTGAAGATGCCCGACCCGACGAAGACGGCCTCGGCGCCGAGCTGCATGGCCAGGGCGGCGTCGGCCGGGGTGGCAATGCCGCCGGCGCAGAACAGCGGCACCGGGAGCTTCCCGGTCTCCGCGATCTCCTGCACGAGCGGGAGCGGCGCCTGCAGGCGCTTGGCCCAGTCGAACAGCTCGGCCGAGTCGGCCTGGCCGACCTTGCGGATGTCGCCCAGGATCGACCGGAGGTGCCGGACGGCCTCGACGATGTTGCCGGTGCCGGCCTCTCCCTTGGAGCGGATCATGCAGGCACCCTCGGAGATGCGCCGGAGGGCCTCGCCCAGGTTCGTGGCACCGCACACGAAGGGCACGTCGAAGGCCCACTTGTCGATGTGGTGGGCCTCGTCGGCCGGGCTCAGGACCTCGGACTCGTCGACGTAGTCGCCCTCGAGGGCCTGCAGGATCTGGGCCTCGACGAAGTGCCCGATGCGGGCCTTGGCCATGACCGGGATGCTC
>CAIYXG010000075.1 GCA_903930035.1 uncultured Actinomycetes bacterium
AAGGAGATGAAGTACCGCCCGAAGATCGGCGGCGGCGACTTCGACACCAAGACCCGCAAGGTCGCCCAGTTCCTGGGCGAGGGCCACAAGGTCAAGGTCACGATCATGTTCCGGGGCCGGGAGATGCAGCACCCGGAGCTGGGCCGGCGCATCCTCGACCGTGTGGCCGAGGAGGTCGCCGACGTGGGCCGGGTGGAGATCATGCCCAAGCAGGACGGCCGGAACATGACGATGGTGCTGGGCCCCGAGAAGAAGGCCCAGCCCAGGCCCAAGCCGCAGGCCGCGCCGGCCGACGCGGCGCCGGAGGCCGCTGCCGGGCCCGCCGAGGCGGGCACGGCCGAGACCGACTGACGCCAGGACCGAGAGACAGGAAGAACCATGCCGAAGATGAAGACGCACTCCGGTGCGAAGAAGCGCTACAAGGTGACGGGCTCCGGGAAGATCACCCGGCGCAAGGTCAACAAGAGCCACATCCTCGAGAAGAAGCCGTCCAAGCGGAAGCGCCGCCTGTCCGGCACCGCCGAGATCACCGGTGGCGACCGGGCCCGTGCCCGCCGTCAGCTGGGCATCTGAGCCGGCCCCCGGGCCGGGTACCGAGTCGAGAACGAAGGAGCAGTCATGGCACGTGTGAAGCGCGGCGTCCACGCCAAGAAGAACCACAAGGCAGTCCTCAAGAAGGCCAAGGGCTACTACGGCAACCGGAGCCGCTCGTTCCGGGCCGCCAACGAGGCCGTCATGCACGCGGGGCAGTACGCCTTCCGCGACCGCCGGGCCCGCAAGGGTGAGATGCGCAAGCTCTGGATCCAGCGGATCAACGCAGCCTGCCGCCTGCACGGCACCACCTACAGCCAGTTCGTCAACGGCCTCAAGCTGGCCGGCGTCGAGATGGACCGGAAGGTCCTGGCCGACCTGGCCGTCCACGACGACGCCGCCTTCGCCGCCCTGGTCGAGGTGGCGACCGCCGCCGTGGCCGCGGCCCCCTCTGCCGAGGTGGCCAGCTGAGCCAGGGCCGCCCTGACGGACTTGCAGAGCTGCGGCGCCTCGCGAGGCGCCGCAGTTCGCGTACCGAGCAGGGCCGCTACCTGGTGGACGGCCCCGTGCTGCTCGCCGAGGCGCTGTCGGCCGGCGTGGAGCTCGACGGCGTCTACGCGGAGCCCGCCGCGCTGGACGGCCCGTCGGTGCGTGCCGCGGCGCACGCCGGCGTGCCGGTCCACCCGGTCGCCGACGGCGCGCTCTAGAAGGTCCTCGACCTGGTGGCGCCCCAGTCGGTCGTCGCCGTCGCCCGCGCCCGTCCGCACGACCTGCCCCACGTGGTCGCCGCCGCCGTGGCCGAGGGGGCCCCGCTGCTGGTCCTGGTCGGGCTGCAGGACCCCGGCAACGCCGGCACGCTGGTGCGTGTGGCCGAGGCCGCGGGCTGTGCCGGCGTCGTGCTGACCGAGCACTCGGTGGACCTCTTCAACCCCAAGACGGTGCGCGCCACCGCCGGCTCGCTGTTCCGTGTGCCGGTCGCGCAGGACGTGCCGGTCGACGCGCTGCTGTCGGCCTGCGCCGCCGCCGCCGTCCCGGTGGTGGCCACCGCGGCGGTGGACGGCACCGACCCGTCGGACGCCCCGCTCGGTGGTGCGGCTGCCGTGCTGCTCGGCAGCGAGGCGCACGGTCTGGCCGACGACCTCGTGGTCCGGGCCGACGCACGGGTGACGATCCCCATGGCCGGACAGGTCGAGTCCCTCAACGCCGCCGTCGCCGGCGCCGTCCTGGCCTTCGAGGCGGCCCGCCGGCGCCGGACCGCGTCGGCGGGCTGACCGGACGGCGGCCCGAATGACTTACGGCGCAGCGGTGCCCGTGGGCCACAATGTCGGGTCCGTCCCGCCCGGGACGGCCGCCGACCCGAGCAGGAGCGTGTGATGTCGGACGAGGTGTCCCAGCTGGCCGACGAGGGCGTCGCCCGCGTCGCTGCGGCCGCCGACCTCGACGCCCTGCACGAGCTGGAGCTCGAGCTCCTGGGCAAACGGTCCCGCCTGACGGCCGTCAAGGCCACCATGAGGGACCTCGACCCCGAGCAGCGGAAGACGGTCGGCGCGGCCCTGAACGCGGCCCGCACCCGCCTCGAGGAGGCGGTCACCGGTCGCCGCACCGAGCTCGAGTCGGCTGCCCGCCGGGTGCAGCTCGAGGCCGAGCGGCTCGACCTGACCGAGCACCTCGGGCGCGCGACGGTGGGGCACGCCCACCCGATCACCCAGACCTGGGAGCGGCTGGAGGACGTCTTCGTGGGCATGGGGTACCGCGTCGCCGACGGCCCCGAGGTCGAGACCGACTGGTTCAACTTCGAGGCGCTGAACCTGCCGCCCTCGCACCCGGCCCGCTCCCTCTGGGACACCCTCTACCTGGACCCGGCCGGCCTCGACGGCGTGGCGGCCGAGCAGCTCCTGCTGCGCACGCACACGTCGCCGGTGCAGGCCCGCACCATGCTCGCCGCGGTCCGCGACGGCTGGGGACCGCCGATCTACGTGGTGTGCCCTGGCCGCGTGTACCGGCGCGACACGGCGGACGCCACGCACCTTCCGGTCTTCCACCAGGTCGAGGGCCTCGTGGTCGACCGGGGGATCACCATGGGCGACCTGTCGGGCACGATCGAGACCTTCACCAAGGCCTACTTCGGGGCCGACCTCACGAGCCGCATGCGTCCGTCGTACTTCCCCTTCACCGAGCCGTCCGCCGAGTTCGACATCTCCGGCCCCGACGGCGAGTGGCTGGAGCTGGGCGGCTGCGGCATGGTCCACCCCAACGTCCTGCGCTCGTGCGGCCTGGACCCCGAGGAGTGGACCGGGTTCGCCTTCGGCTTCGGCATCGACCGCCTGGCGAAGGTGCGCCACCACGTCGAGGACCTCCGCGACTTCATCACCAACGACCAGCGGTTCCTGGAGCAGTTCTGATGCGCGTCCTGCTGTCCTGGCTCCGAGAGTTCGCCCCGCTCGAGGGCACCCCCGACGACATCGCGGCGCAGCTCACCGACCTCGGCCTGCCGGTCGAGGAGCAGTTCGAGATGGGTGCCCACCTCGACGGCGTGGTCGTGGCCCGGGTGCTCGACGTCCGGCCGCACCCCGACGCCGACAAGATCCGCCTGGTCGACGTCGACGCCGGCGACGGCACCCCGCTCCAGATCTGCTGCGGCGCCGGCAACATGGCGGCCGGCGACCTGGTCCCGCTCGCGACGGTCGGCACCGTCATGCCCGGCGGCATGGAGATCGCCGCCCGCAGGATGCGCGGCCAGGAGTCCCACGGCATGCTCTGCTCGGCCCGTGAGCTGGAGCTCGGCGACGACCACGCGGGGCTGCTCCTGCTGCCCGCCGACCTCGTCCCCCGCACGGACCTGCGGGTGGCGCTCGACCTCCGCACCGACACCGTCTACGACCTCGACGTGCTGCCCAACCGCCCCGACGCGCTCTGCATGCTCGGTGTCGCCCGCGACCTCGCGGCCCGCCAGGGCGTCCCGCTCCTGGTCCCGGACGTCGTGCCGTCCGTCGTCCCGGGCGGCCCCGAGGTCCCGGTCGAGATCCTCGACGCCGACCTCTGCGGCCAGTTCGCGGTCCGCGTCGTGTCGGGCCTCCGGCTCGGCCCGTCGCCACGGTGGATGGCCCAGCGGCTGGTCGCCGCGGGGATGCGGCCCATCAACAACGTCGTCGACGTCTCCAACTACGTCATGCTCGAGCTGGGCCAGCCCAACCACACCTACGACCTGGCCCGGGTGCCGGGCGGTGCGTTCCGGGTGCGCCCGGCGTACGACGGCGAGACCCTGGAGACGCTCGACGGCACCGTGCGGACGCTGACGCCTGCCGACGGCGTCATCGCCGGGGCCGACGACGTCGCCATCGGGCTCGCCGGCGTGATGGGCGGCGCCTCCACCGAGATCTCGGGGGACACGGTCGACGTCGCCGTCGAGGTGGCGTGGTGGGACCCCGGTCGCGTGGCGGCCACCGCCGCCCGCCTGAACCTGCACTCCGAGGCCTCGCTGCGCTTCAAGCGCGGGGTGGACCCGGCCGTGGCCCACCGCGCCCTCGACCGCATCTGCTCGCTCCTCGCCGAGGTGGCCGGCGCCACCGTCCACGACGGCGGGACCTGGGCGCAGGGGAACCTGCCCGAGCCCGCCACCGTGGCGGTCCGCCCGGACCGCGTCAACGCCGTCCTCGGCACGTCGCTCGGGCCCGACGAGATGGCGGCGCTCCTGTCGCCGATGGGCTTCGGCTGCACCGAGCAGGGCGACGTCCTGTCCGTCGCCGTGCCCACCTGGCGTCCCGACACCTCGATCGAGGTCGACGTCGCCGAGGAGGTGGCACGCCAGTACGGCTTCAGCCGGATCGGCAAGACGGTGCCGCGCTCGCCGCACACCGGGGAGCTGACCACCCGCCAGCAGGCCCGGCGCCGCATCCGCCGCGCCCTGGAGGGGGCCGGTCTGAGCGAGGCGATGCCGCTGCCGTTCCTGGCGCCGGGCGACCTCGAGCGCTGCGGCCTGCCGCCCGGCGGTCTGGTCATCGCCAACCCGCTCGCCGCCGAGGAGTCGGTGCTGCGGACCTCACTGCGGCCCGGCCTGCTCGGCGCCGTCGCCCACAATGCCCGGCACCGGAACCCTGGCGTCCGGCTGTTCGAGGTCGGCCGGACCTTCGAGGTCGGTGCCGAGGGCGTCCTGACGGACGTCGAGCGGTCGGCCGCGGCCGGGACGGTGCTCTCGGGCGAGGCCGAGCACCTGGGCGTGGCGCTGGCCGGCCAGGAGGCCCCGGCAGCGGTCGAGCTCCTCGAGGTGGTCCTGGCGGCGGCGCAGACGGGGCCCCTCGGTCTCCGGACGGCCGTCGTGGCCGGCCTCCACCCGTCCCGTGCCGCCGTCGTCGAGGTGGCCGGCGTGGTCGTCGGCGAGGTCGGCGAGGTCGACCCCGAGGTCCTCTCGGCGCTGGGCGTCGAGGAGCGGGTCGCCTGGCTCGACCTGGACCTCTCGGTCCTGCTGTCCTTGCCCACCCTGGACCGTCTGGCCCGCCCGGTCAGCCGGTTCCCCTCGAGCGACTTCGACCTGGCGTTCGTGCTGGACGAGCAGACGCCGGCCGCCGTGGTGCGGGCCACCGTCACCGGCGCCGCCGGACCGCTGCTGCAGCGGTGCGACCTGTTCGACGTGTTCCGCTCCGGGGCACTGGGGGAGGGGCGTCGCAGCCTGGCGTTCCGGCTCCGGGTCCAGGCGCCGGACCGCACGCTGACCGACGACGAGGTGGCGCAGGTCCGCGCCGCGGTCATCGACGCCGTCGTGGAG
>CAIYXG010000076.1 GCA_903930035.1 uncultured Actinomycetes bacterium
ACGGCCTCCTGACGCTCCATGTCGGTCACGAAGTACGGCGACAGGTAGCCCTTGTCGAACTGCATGCCCTCGGTGAACTCGAGCTCCATGCCGAAGGTGTTCGACTCCTCGACGGTCACGACGCCGTCCTTGCCGACCTTGTCGATGGCGTCCGCGATGACCTCGCCGATCTTCGGGTCGGCCGCCGAGATGGCAGCGACCTGGGCGATCTCGGACTTCTCGTCGACCTCCTTGGCGGAGCCGGCGATGGCCTCGACGGCCGCGGCCACGGCGGCCTCGATGCCGCGCTTCACGCCCATGGGGTTGGCGCCGGCGGCCACGTTGCGGAGACCCTCGCGCACCAGCGCCTGGGCCAGCACGGTGGCGGTGGTGGTGCCGTCACCCGCGACGTCGTTGGTCTTGGTGGCGACCTCCTTGACGAGCTGGGCACCCATGTTCTCGAACGGGTCCTCCAGCTCGATCTCACGGGCGATCGACACACCGTCGTTGGTGATGGTCGGGGCGCCGAACTTCTTGTCGAGCACCACGTTGCGGCCCTTCGGACCGATGGTGACCTTCACGGCGTCGGCCAGACGGTTCACGCCGGCCTCGAGGGCCCGGCGGGCGTCCTCGTCGAACTTCAGGATCTTGGACATCAGCTTCTCTCTCGTGTGGTGGTGGGTGTCAGCGACACAGGGTCACTTGACGACGGCCAGGACGTCGCGGGCGTTCAGGATCAGCAGGTCCTCACCCTCGATGGTGATCTCGGTCCCGCCGTACTTCGAGTAGACGACGGTGTCGCCCTCGGAGATGTCCATGGGCACGCGCTCGTTGTCGTCGCCGAAGCGACCGGGGCCGACGGCGAGGACCTGGCCCTGCTGCGGCTTCTCCTTGGCGGTGTCCGGGATGACGAGTCCACTCGCAGTGGTCTCCTCGGCCTCGTTCGGGCGGACGACGATGCGGTCCTCGAGGGGTTGCAGCTTCACGGTTGCCTCCATGGGGCGGTTGGCACTCTGACTTGGCGAGTGCCAAAGGTAGCACTCGGCCCCGGCGACTGCTAGTCGACCTCCCCGGGGAGTCCGACCCCCACCCGCTGCCCCCGGACTCAGCCCCCGACGGGGCGGATCCACCGGCCGTGGAAGTCGACGTGGGCCACCAGCCGGTCGCCGCCGCCCGGCCAGGTCCGCAGCCAGATCGCGGCCCGGGTGCGGTCCCACTCGTCGGGCTCGTAGCGCACCCAGGCCAGCGGGTCGGCCGAGGAGGCCCGCTCCCCCGTCGCCTCGATCGCCCGGGTCACCCGCCACCGCTGGTCGGTCGGCAGGTACTGCCACACGATCGAGTGCTGCACCAGCGTCGGACCGTGCACCTCGCCGAGCACACGCTCCAGCGCGTCGCCGGTGTCGTCCACACGGCGCAGCTCGGCCGGCACGCCGGCCGCCACCTCGACGGCCGCCCGGACCCGGGCCAGGCGCTCGGTCTGGTCGGGCCAGACGAACGACAGCAACGTGCGGGCCCCGTCGGGCGATGCGGCGTCGATCGG
>CAIYXG010000077.1 GCA_903930035.1 uncultured Actinomycetes bacterium
GCCGACGACCTCGGTGGTGAGGTTGCCCTTCACCCCGACGGTGGTGCCGTCGTTGAGGGTGCCGGAGTACTCGCCCGCACCCTCAAGGGTGAGGAAGGGGACGTAGGCGGTGATGCCGTCCCAGACGATCGAGCCGTTGAAGCGGACGTAGTTGGCGCCCTGCTCGACGTCGACCAGACCGACGAACGTGGCCTTGTTGGCGCCCAGGGTCAGCGAGCCGTTGGCCTCGTTGACCTTGAGGTCGCCGAGCATGCCGCTGCCGGAGAACGTGATCGAGGTCTCGTTCTTGTCGCCGACCACCTTCACCGTGCCGGTGAGGTCGATCTTCGAGCCGCCGGCCTGGGTGCCGAGCAGGCGGACGGCGATGTCGGCCTCGGCCGAGACCAGCGCGCCGGCCTTGTCGAACTCGACGTTGACGGTGCCGGAGGCGGTGCTCGGGCCGACCTTGACGGTGCCGGCGACCTGGGCCGACACGCCGGTGGTCTCCGACGCCGAGAAGTTGATGCTGGCGTTGGTGACCGAGATGTCACCGACCTTCACCGAGGGGGCCTGCGCCGACAGCGACAGGGAGGCGACGCCGTAGGACGAGCGCAGGGTGCCGTTGAAGACGACCGGGGCCAGGGTGAGGCCCGGGATGGTCAGTGCGGTCGAGGAGAGGTTGACGGACCAGTTGTTGAGGTCGGCCAGGGTGCCGACGAAGCCGATGGTCGAGGTGACGCCGGAGAGTGTGACCCGGACGTTGCCGCGGAGGACGATGCCGGCCGAGGTGATCTCGGCGGAGAGGGCCTGCACCTCGAGGTTGTCGAGCACCGCCTGCTGGGCGCCGATCTCGTCACCGGTGACCGCTGCGACGAGCTGGGTGTTGGAGGTGCCCTGCTCGGACGGCACCTCGGTGCCCTCGGCCAGGGTGGCACCGGTCAGCGCGACCTTGGCGGACGGGTCGGTGCAGCTCGAGCCGGTGACGGCGGTCGAGTCGGCGAGCGCCACGACCTCGGGCTTGACCAGGACGGCGTTGTCGACGGCCGGCGGGGCCTCGTCGACCTTGCGCCAGAAGTCGCAGAACTGCGCCTGGGTGTTGGTGCCGCCGGAGGGGGCGGGGGCGGCGCACGCGGCGGTCACGCCGCCGACCATCGCCACCACGAGGCCGAGGGCCACGATGCGAGAGGTCCGAGAGACCCGAGTAGTGATTCGGCGCACAGTTCCCCCTGGGGCTCGCCGCGGTTGAGCGGCGTTCAGTCGTCAGGTCGCGAGAGTAACAGCGAGTGTGACCCCTGTCGCAACTTTTTGCTGAACCGCGTTCGGGGCCCCCTCGGGATGGACAAGGGCAGCGGGACCGGCGACGGGAAGGACTACCCACCCGGACCGACGGTGTGAACGTTGACACGCCGTTCATGAACGGGGTTAGATTCCTGTCGGGCCGCTGGGGCCCGGGCGAAATACTTGGGGGAACCTCATGTCCGTGCGCAAGGCACTCGTTGCAGTTCTTGGGGCGATGACGCTCCTGGCGCTGGCCTGTACTCCGATGGACCCGGGCGTGACGCCCGAGACCACCACGACCACCACGTCGGGTGCCCCGGTGGCGCTGGCGAGCGCGTCGCCGACCTCCGGCTTCGCACCCCTCTCGGTCACGTTCGACTCGACCGGCTCCTCGCCCGGGTCGGCCGGCAACCTGACCTACAGCTGGAACTTCGGTGACGGCAGCCCCACCGAGTCGGGCGTCACCGCCACCCACCTCTACGAGACCGTGGGCACCTACACGGCCACGCTGACGATGACCAACGACGCAGGGACCTCCACCTCGTCGCCCATCACCATCGCCGTCTCCCAGGACCCCAGCCCCAAGTACTTCGTCCGGACCACCGGCACCGACAGCGGCACCTGCGGCACGATCTTCTCGCCGTGCGCCTCGATCAACCAGGCCCAGACCAACGCTGCGGCCAACAACATCAAGGTGATCCGGGTGGCCGGCGGCAACTACAACGAGCCGGTCACCATGACCAGCGGCCTGGAGATCTCCGGCGGCTGGTCCGACAACTTCAGCGACTTTGACGCCACGGCGGTCACCGCCATCTTCGGCAACGGCACCACCCCCGCCGTCGTCTTCAACGGCGTCAGCAACGCCAAGATCAGCGGCGTCAGCGCCCAGGGCGTCACCCGCACCCAGGGCGACGCGGCGGGCATCGTCGTGACCGGCGGCTCGACCGGCGTCGTCATCGGTGACAACGACAACCCCCGCACGATCGTGGCCGGCGGCACGGGCCGGAACGCCACGGGCGTGCTGGTGACCGGCGCCTCGAACGTCAACATCGTGAACGCCAAGATCAACTCGGGCACCCCGGTCGGCGCCGGCAACAGCGCCTACGGCGTGCGGGCCCTGGGCCTCTCGGTCGTCAACGTGACCCTCTCCGAGGTCACGGCCCAGCCCGGCATCGCCGGGACGAGCGCCGGGGTCGGCGCTCCCGGCCAGGCCGCCAGCGGCAACAACGGCGGGGGCGGC
>CAIYXG010000078.1 GCA_903930035.1 uncultured Actinomycetes bacterium
CCGGTTGGTGGGCAGCACCACGTCCACGGCGGCCGGGTCGCGCAGGAGCGGCTCGGCAAGCGCCACCAGCAGGAGCCGCTGCTCGTCGTTGAGGGGGACCCGGCCCCACTCGAGCGTGCGCTCGGCGAGCGGGTCCACCAGGTCGCCCGGCTCGTGGACGAACGGCTCCGGCCGCTCCAGCACCACGTCGAGCTCGTAGCGGTGGGGGCCCGAGGAGAACGAGACCGACTGCTCGCCCGGCAGGAGCGCCGCGGCGCCGCCCGGGCCCACCACCACCAGGTGCTCCCCGGCGCGGTCACGGACGGTCAGCGTGGTGCGGGACCCGGTGTTGCGGAGCCACCAGTGGCCGTCGGCCGAGACGAACTCGCCGACGGTGCGGTGCAGGTAGGGGTCCTCCTCGAGCACCAGGTCGGCGGCCCGGCCGAACGACAGCCGGCCGTGCTCGCCCAGGTCGTGCTCCTCCCCGCAGAAGTCCACGAGCAACCACCCCGGGCCGGACGGCCCGGCAGCCACAGGATCGTTCAGCACAGGGTCAGGCAGCACAGGATCAGACAGCACAGGGTCGGCGGTGCGGGACGCAGGTCGGTCGGTCAGCATGCGGTGACCATAGTGCATCTCGTGATGTTTCACGACTGCTCATCACGCAGCCTGCCGGGACCCGCCGGGGCCGGATCGCCACGGTGGCGCCGGCCGGGGCAGGCTGTCGGCGTGTCGCGCCCGGCCCGCCCCCCGTCCGAGGACCCCACCGACCCTGCCGCCCTGCCGCCGTCGGCCAACCCCGGCGACGACCCGGTCCTGCAGCGGCGGGCCCAGGTCCTGGCGTGGTGCGACCGCGGCCAGCGCACGGGCTACGCCTGCTTCGGCCTGGCGATGCTCGTGTTCGTCGTCGGGTTCGTCGTGCAGTTCCGGCCGTGGATCGTCACCACCATCGTCGCCCTGCTCGCCGTCGGCAGCATCGTCTTCATCCCCGCCGTGATCTTTGGGTACGCCGCCAAGGCCGCCGACAAGGAGGACCGCGGCGAGAAGTTCGGCTACTGACGCCGGGGTCGCGGGCCGGGCCCGCTAGCCGCTCACCGTCAGGTCGTCGACCGCCAGCACCGGCGCCACCCCGGGCCCCGGCGCCGCACCGCACGTCGGCTGGGGCACCGTGCGCGCCACCCGCACCGTCGCGGAGACCACCGCCAGCACCTGGCCGTCGAGCACCGACTCGACCAACACCGACCACTGGTCCTCGCCGAGCGGCGCCACCGTGGCCGTCCGGGCCGACACCGCCCACGCGGCACCCAGCGCGGCGAACCCCTCGACGTCGACCACCTGCGCCGCCGGGTCGTCGAACCCGGCGCTCCCCCGGCAGTGCGCCCGGGCCAGCTCCCCCGCCCCCGCGCCCAGCTGACGGCCCACGTAGGGCGTGTCGACATGGGCCCACGCGTAGCCGTCGGGGAACGACAGCACGGTGGGCGCGAACCGGTGCCCGCCGGTGTGCGACGTGCGCCGGACCGTGCCGGCCAGCTCCGGCCGGCCGACGAGCGCCTCGAACAGCCGCGTCCCCAGCGAGCCGCAGCACGTGTCGCGCTTGCCGTGGGTGCAGACGAAGAGCTCGGTGCCCTCGACCGGGGCGCCCGGCTCGGCACCGTCCACCTCGACCGTGCCGTCCCACCCGGCGTCGAGCACCGCCCGGCAGAGCGTCAGCGCGGCGTCGGGCGCCACGGCCCACGACCGGCGACGGTAGGGGCGGGCCGGGCCGGCGGGCCGGTCGAACGCCAGCACCTCCACGGGGCCGGACGCCGCAGGGACCAGGGCCTGGGGCCGCCAGCGACGCCCGTCGGCGGCCACGACCATCGGCGCCGTCGTGCCCACCAGCTCGGCGAACAGGCCCGACTCGGTCACGTCGTAGGACCACGGGAGCGGGACGTCCACGAACAGGAACCCCTCGTAGGCCGCGGCCGAGCCCCACGGCGCCACGCCGAGCGACTCGTGGAACGGCGCGCACCGCACGAGCTCGCCGCCGTCGCCGGCGGGCGGGCCGGTCTCGTCGTGGCCTGGGGTCGTCACGGCGGGCAACCTACCCGTGGGACCCGCCGGCCGCAGCCGGGCGCCGCCCTGAGGACCCCGTAGTTACCGTGCGGTAACCTGTCGGGGCGCCGGGCGGCCTGCCCGGGCCACCACCACCATGCGACTGCCTGCCGCCGAACGACGCACCCAGCTGATCGAGACCGCCGTCGCGGTCTTCGCCGCCAACGGGTACCACGCCACGTCCATGAACGACGTGGCCGAGGCCGCCGGCGTCACCAAGCCGGTGCTCTACCAGCACTTCTCGTCCAAGCGGGACCTGTTCGTGGAGATCCTCACCGAGATCGGCGACTCGCTGCGCACCGAGATCGCGAAGGCCACCGCGGACGCCACCGGCCCCCGCCCGCAGATCGAGAACGGGTTCCGCGCCTACTTCGCCTTCGTGGGCCAGCGCACCGACGCCTTCAGCGTGCTGTTCGGGTCCGGCGCCCGCCGCGACCCCGAGTTCGCCGGCTTCGCCCGCCAGGTCGAGGACTCCATCGCCGAGGCCATCGCCGCGCTCATCGTGGTCGAGGGCGAGCCGGTGGCGCACCGGGAGGTTCTGGCCCACGGCATCGTCGGCATGACCGAGGCCGCCAGCCGCTACTGGCTGGCCCACGACCGCACGCCCGACGTCGACCAGCTCGCCGAGGAGCTCGCCCAGCTGGTGTGGGCCGGCATGCGCGGCCTCCGCACGCCGGGCTGACGGACGCACACGACCCGCCGCGGCACTGCGGCACCGACAAGGGGGAACCCATGGCCACGATCCCGCAGGACGACTGGTACGAGGTCGTCGTCGAGATCCCGCGCGGCTCGCGCAACAAGTACGAGATCGACCACGAGACGCACGAGGTCTGGCTGGACCGCCACCTGTTCCAGGCCACCGTCTACCCCGCCGAGTACGGGTTCTTCCCCGACACGCTGGCCGAGGACGGCGACCCGCTCGACGCCCTGGTGCTCCTCGGGGAGCCCACCTTCCCCGGCTGCCACATCCGCACCCGCCCCGTCGCGGTGCTGGAGATGACCGACGAGGCCGGCCGGGACCTGAAGGTGCTGTGCGTGCCCGCCGGCGACCCCCGCTGGGAGCACTACCAGGACCTGGGCGACGTCGACGAGTACCTGCTCAACGAGCTGCGGCACTTCTTCGTGGTCTACAAGGACCTGGAGCCGGGCAAGGAGAGCCAGATCGGCGGCTGGGGCACCAAGGCCCAGGCGGTCGAGGCCATCGACGCGGCCCGCGCCGCCCACGTGCCGGACTGACCGTCCCGGCGGGATCCCCCGCACCCGAAATCCGCTGCTCCCCCACCTCGGACCCCTAGCGTTCCCACTGCGCACTTCCGCGCGCCGTAAAGGGGGAACTCCCACATGAACGCACTCATCACACTTGTCAGTCAGACCGAGCCGCTCATCAGCCCGGCACCGGTCAACGAGCTCTCGGGCGGCGAGTCGGCCGGCGTCCTCGCCACCGTCTCGCTCATCAGCCTGGCGATCCTCGTCATCACGCTCGTGGCGATGTGGAAGATCTTCGTCAAGATGGGCGAGCCGGGCTGGAAGGGCCTGATCCCCATCTACAACGTGTTCAAGATCTACGAGATCAGCGGCCGCTCGGGCTGGCTCGTGCTGCTGTTCCTCATCCCCTGCATCAACCTGGTCGCCGCCTGGCTGCTCGCCGACTCGCTCGGGAACATCTTTGGGAAGAGCTTCGGCTACAAGGTCGGCCTGTTCCTGATCCCGGGGATCATGCACCTGGTCCTAGGCTTCGGCTCCTCGCAGGCCGTCGGGCTCAACGGCGGCGGCGTGCCGCCGGCCCCGCCGATGCCGGCCGCCTGACCGGCCGTCCGCCCCTGGCGGGGCGGGCCACTATCCAGGACTCTCCGGGTTGCGGGGGATCGAGACACTCATCTCGGTCCCCCGCACCCGCGTCTCCCGGGCCATCGCGGCGGCCAGCGCGGCGTGGTCCACGTCGGTCAGGTCCCGGCCGCTCATCGAGCGGGGCCAACGGTGGTCGTGCAGGACCGTCGCCAGCTCGGTGCCGTACAGGTAGACCTGGCCGAGCAGGTAGGTCCAGCTCAGCAGGCCGAACACCACGACGAACACGCCGTAGGTGTCGGACGCGTTGGCCACGATCCGCTCGACGTACCAGGTGCCGAGCGCCTGCAGGAGCCACCAGCCGACCCCGACCGCCAGCGCCCCGGGGAGCTGGGCGCGCAGCGGGACCTTGCGGGCGCACAGCGTCTGGTGCAGGCCGAACGACGCCAGCGCGCCGGCCAGCACGGCGAACGCGCCGCTGCCCACGAGCCGCAGGACGCCGTCGGTGTCCTTGGTGAACAGGAACGTGCCGGCGCCCGACAGCACGGCGCACGCCGCCACGACCAGCACCGCCGGGACCTCGCGCAGGCGTCGGAGCAGGAACGGGGGCCGCTCGTACATCGGGACCCCCCACGCGGTGTTGAGCGCCTCCTGCAGGACCTCGAGCAGGCCGAGCCCCGCCCACAGCGCCACCAGGATCGAGCCGACCAGCACCCACACGCTGCCGTCGAGGGGCTGGGCGGCGGACTTGAGGTCGTTGCCGATGACCGGCACGTTCGACAGCGTCGAGTCGATCAGCCGCTGGCGCAGCTCCGGGTTGTTGCGCAGGGCGATGCCGAGCGCGTTGACGAACGCCAGCAGCAGCGGGAAGAGCGAGAAGAACCCGCGGAACGCCAGCAGGCCGGCCAGGACGCCGCCGCGGTCCTCGCCGTACTTCTTGAGCACGGCGTGGGTGACGGCCAGGGGCGGCACGCGGCGCTGGAAGGCGTCGAGGCGGTCGGCGGTGCGGTCGACGAGGTTCCGCTGCGGCGGCGCGTCCTCTGCGGCCGGCTCGGCACTCGTGTCCACGGCGGAACGGTACCCGCCCCTCCCGAAATCTGGCTCCTCGTCGCGCCCGGCGGTCCAGATCCGTCCCCGGTCGGGGCAGCGGCGGGTCCGGTGCGTCAGCCGCGACCGGTGAGGGCGGTGACCACGGGCATGAGCGCGTCGGCCCAGAGCTCCTGGCCGAGCGCGTTGGGGTGGATGTCGTCGCGGGCGGTCACGCCCTCGACCGGCGGGCCGACGGTGGCACCGACGTCCACGAACCCGCAGCCGCGCGCCGCGGCGGCGCCGGCCGCGGCGGCCGACCAGGCCCCGGCGCTCGGACGGGAGGCCGGCCACCACGGGAACACCACCAGGCAGGCGGTGTCGGAGTAGTTGTCGAGCAGCGCCCGCAGGTTGGCCGCGTAGTCGGCGGGCGGGGCGTCCACGGCGACGTCGTTGGCCCCGAGCGCCAGCACCAGCAGGCGCGGCGCGCCCACCGGCGGCAGGAACCACGGCTGGCCGGCGTAGGACAGCGACGTGAAGCCGCCCCAGGTCCCGTCCCAGTGGTCGACCGTGGCCGGCCCGTTGCGCACGTCCACGTTCCACCCGGCGACGCCGTCGGCCAGGTGGGACCGCACGCCCGACGGCGCGGCGACCCGGTCGGCGACCAGGTCCTGCCAGCGGTCCCTGTTCGCGATCAGCTCGGGGGCGGACGAGAGCGAGTCGCCCAGCACCACGAGCGAGAACGTCGACGGCACGGTGGTGCTGGTCGGGCCGCCGCCGGTCCCGGGCGAGGAGGTGCAGCCGGCCACGAGTGCGGCGAGCACGACGGCCACGACGGCTGCGGTAGCGGGGCGGCGGGGCCGCCGGGCGGCGGAGGACCCGTCCATCGCTGCACCGTACCGGTGCAGGGCCTCCCGGGCGAGGGCGTGCGGCCCGGACGGGCAGAACTGCCCAGCGCGGCTGCGCCCACCGGTGCTGTGCAGGACGGGACAGAGGCGCGCCGGCCGGCAGAGGACAGGCCAGCGCAGGGCAGGTCAGCGCAGGCCGGGTCAGCGGAGGGCGAGGGACTCGAGCAGCGGGCGGTAGTCGTCGAGCGACGGGACCTCGGCGCCGTCGACCTTGCCGGCGTCGTCCCAGCCGCGCAGGGCCACGGCGGCCGCGGCGGCCGGGCTCGCGGCGAACTGCGCGGCCTCGTCGGGGGCCATCGGGCCGCCCTGGAGGACCAGCGACGACCGGGAGCCGTCGGAGAGGCCGTCGTGGTACTCGGGGTCGACCGCGCACCGGTAGCGCTTGGCCCGCACGTGCAGTGCGATGGGGCCGGTCACCGAGGGCGGGAACAGCGCGGCCAGGTAGCGGGCGCCGCGCCCCTCGTGGCCCAGGTCCTGGGTCGACGTGCTGCGCCGGCCGTGCTGGGCCAGGTCGAGCAGGTGGCCGACGTCGTGCAGGAGCGCGGCGGCCACCAGGGCGTCGTCGGCGCCGTCGGCCCGGGCGTGCGCCGCGGTCTGCAGCGCGTGGTCGAGCTGGGTGACGTCCTCGTCGTAGCGGTCGTCGGCACAGGTCCGGTACAGCTCCAGGACCTCGTCGACCGAGGCCGCCTGGCCGTCGGGCGCGTTGACCGGGCCGCCGCCTTCCACCATCAGACCGGCCTGCCCTGGAAGTCGTCGATCAGTGACACCTGCACCAGGCCGTCGGCGCGGCCGCCGCCGGCGGCGAACCGCTCGAGCTTCTCCTGGTAGTAGGCGTCGCGCAGGTCGCCCTCCCGCAGGGCGTTGTAGGTCGGGTACAGGGCCCGCCGGGC
>CAIYXG010000079.1 GCA_903930035.1 uncultured Actinomycetes bacterium
ACATCGCCATCCAGGCCGAGCAGCTGAAGTACATCAAGGACCTGCTCGCCCAGCGGATCGCCGACCACACCGGGCAGACCAAGGAGCAGGTCACCGAGGACTCCGACCGCGACCGGTGGTTCACGGCCGAGCAGGCCAAGGACTACGGGATCATCGACAACGTGATCCTGCGCCGCGGCGAGATGGCCTGAGCCCTACCGCCCGAGCACTACCGCCTGAGCCCTACAGGTCGATCCCGCACTCGCGGGACGCCCACGTCTGGACCGACGTGCTGCGCCGGCCCAGCTCTGCCAGCCGCGTGTTGAGCTCCTCGCGCCGGCGCTCGATGGCCGCCGGGTCGCTGCCCGCGGCGTCGGCCTCCAGGATGTCGACGACGTCGGCGACCCCGTCGGCCAGCGCCTTGAGGTCCGGCCGGACCTCGTCGGGCGCCTGCTCGGCCAGCCGGGCGAACCGGGCCGCCTCGCGGCGGGCCTTGCCCAGGTCCCCGGCGTCGAGCGCCGCCGACAGGCGGGCCATGTCGGACTGACGGGCGAGCGGCTCGCAGAACGAGGGGGTCCCGTCCCCGCACGCCGTCGCCGTGCCGGCCAGCACGAGCGTCAGGGCCGCCACCGCGACCCGCCGACCCCGGCGCATGCGACGGTCAGCCGCCCGCCGCCGTGGCGGCCTCGCGCAGCCCCGTGATGGCAGGGGCCAGGCCCTCGGGGTGGCGGAACACGGCGTTGCCGGCCACGAACACGTTGGCCCCGGCCGCGACGGCACCACCGATGGTGGACGGTCCGATCCCGCCGTCGACCTCCACGTCGACGTCGTAGCCGCCGACCTCGATCATCTGGCGCAGCCGGGCGATCTTCGGCTCCATCGTCGGGATGTACTTCTGCCCGCCGAAGCCAGGGTTCACCGTCATGACCAGGACCATGTCGACCAGGTCGAGCACGTGCGCCACGGCCTCGGCCGGCGTGTGGGGGTTCAGGACGACCCCGGCCTCGGCGCCGTGCTCCCGGATGTTGTCGAGGGAGCGGTGGAGGTGGTCGCAGGCCTCGGCGTGGACCATGACCAGGTCGCACCCTGCCTCGACGTAGCGGTGCGCCAGCTGGTCGGGGTTGACCACCATCAGGTGGGCCTCGAAGAACGCGTCGGTCCGGTTGCGGCACGCAGCGATCACGTCGGGGCCGATCGTCAGGTTGGGGACGAACACCCCGTCCATGACGTCCCAGTGGATGCGGTCGGCGCCGGCCCCGACGACCGCCTCGACCTCGTCGCCCAGCCGGGAGAAGTCGGAGGCGAGGACCGAGGGCGAGATCTGGATCGGGGGCTTCGACATGGCGTGCTCCGGGTCGGCGTGAGGTGCCCCGACCCTAACCGTGCGCACGGGGGCCGTCGGGCCGCGTTCGCCACCGCACGAGGGCCGCCCGCTACGGTGCGCCCGTGACTGTTCCCGAGCCGCCCGCTGCCCCTGCTCCCGCTGCGGCCGACGACGGGCACCCCCGGCCGGTCCTGACCGGCCTGCAGGTCGAGAAGGCCGTGGCCGGCGGGCTCGGGCTGGCCCGCGAGCCCGAGGGCCGGGTGGTCCTGGTCCGCGGCGGCCTGCCTGGCGAGACCGTGTCCGTGGAGCTGGTCGAGGCCAAGGAGCGCATGGCCCGTGCCGAGGTCGTCGCCGTAGAGGCGGCGGCGCCCGGCCGGGTGGCGCCGCCCTGCCCCGAGGTGGCGCGCGGGTGCGGCGGCTGCGACCTGCAGCACGCCGACCTGCCCACCCAGCGGGCGATGGCCCGGGAGGTCGTGCTCGACGCGCTGGCCCGGATCGGCCGGCTGACCGACGTGGACGTGGACGACGGGGTGGCACTGCCGGGCGAGGGGTTCCGGACCACGCTGCGCTGTGCGGTGGAGGACGGACGGCTGGGCTTCCGCCGCCACCACAGCCGCGAGGTGCTGACCGTCGAGGACTGCCTGGTCGCCCACCCGCTGGTGTCCGAGGTCGTCCGGGACGGACGGTTCCCGGGTGCCAAGGAGGTCGTGGTCCGTGCCGGGTCACGGACCAACGAGGTGCTGGTGGTGGTCCACCCGACCTGGGACGACGTCTGGGTCCCCGAGGGGGCACGGCTGGTCGGGACCGACGAGCTCGAGGCCGGGGTGCGCGCGTGGATCCACGAGGAGGTCGGCGGCCGCACCTTCCGGATCTCGGCCCGCTCGTTCTTCCAGGCCAGCCCCGAGGGTGCCGAGGCCCTGGTCGACGCGGTGCGCCGGTCGCTCGAGCCGTCCGAGGGTGACCGCCTCGTCGACCTCTACGGGGGTGTCGGGCTCTTCGCCGGCTGCCTGGGCCTGCCGCAGCCCGTGCTGGTCGAGCGCTCGGCCTCGTCGGTGGCCGACGCCCGGGTGAACCTGGCCGACCTGGACGCCACGATCGTGAAGGTTGCGGTGGAGCGGTGGACCCCGACGCCCGCCGACCTGGTGGTGGCCGACCCGGCCCGCAGCGGCCTGGGGGCCGACGGCGTGCGCGCCGTGGTGGGCACCGGCGCGCCGAAGGTGGCGCTGGTGAGCTGCGACCCCGCTTCGCTCGCCCGCGACGCGCGGCTGCTGGTCGACGCCGGCTACGCCCTCGAGCGGGTGGAGCTGGTGGGGATGTTCCCGCACACGCACCACGTCGAGGCCGTGAGCACCTTCCGGACGGCCTGATGCGCCGGGGCACCGCCGCGGCTGCCGCCCTGCTGCTGGTCGCCGGCGGTCTGGCCGGGTGCGGCGGCGCCGAGCAGGCGTGCGGGGGGCCGCTCCCGGCCCCGGAGCGGCTGGTGCCCCAGGTGGTGCGGACGCTCCCGCACGCCACCGACGCGTTCACCCAGGGCCTGCTGGTGCTCGACGGGAAGATCTACGAGAGTACGGGGCTGGAGGGGCGCTCGTCGCTGAGGGTCCTGGACCTGGCCGACGGGGCCGAGCTGCAGCGGGAGGTCCTGCCGCCCGAGGTGTTCGGCGAGGGGCTCGCCGCCGGGCCGGGCAGCACGCTCGTCCAGCTGACCTGGAAGAACCGGACCGCCTTCGTCCGGGACCGGTCGACGCTGCGCCAGACCGGCACCCACCGCTACCGGGGCGAGGGGTGGGGGCTGACCACGCTCCCGGGCGGCAGCTTCCTGATGAGCGACGGCTCGGACCGCCTGACCCGCCGGGCGGCACGGACCTTCACCCCGGTGCGGACCCTGACGGTCCGGCGCAAGGGAGGGGCGTCCGACCAGCTCAACGAGCTCGAGGCGGGCCGCTGGGCGGGCCGTGACGTGGTGTGGGCCAACCGCTTCCAGACCGACGAGGTCCTGCGGGTGGACCTGGAGTGCGGCGTGGTGACCGGGGTGGTCGACGCGTCCGTGCTCTCGGACGAGGCCCGGCGCACCGCGGCGGCGTCGGGGACGACCGTGGACGTCCTGAACGGGATCGCCCGGCTGCCGGGCACGGACCGGTACCTGCTGACCGGCAAGCTGTGGCCGACCCTCTTCGAGGTCCGGTTCGTCCGGGGCGGGTAGCGGCGGCGCCGGCTAGGCGTCGTCGCCGGTGTCGAGCCACTCGCGCATCGACGACGCCGTGGCGTCGCACGTGGCGGCGAACCGGGCCAGCAGGTCCGGGCTCGGTGGGAACGGGGCCTTCTCCAGCTCCCGGGCCAGCGCGTCGACGGCCACGGCGCCGAGCGTGGCGCTCGTGGCCTTGAGGCTGTGGGCCGCGCCCCGCAGCTCGTCGGCGACGCCGCGCGACGCGGCGTCCTCGACCGCGGCACGCCGCCGCTCCAGCTCGGTCAAGTAGGTCCGGACGATGGACCGCACCGGACCGGCGCCGCCCAGGTCCTCGGCCAGCTCGTCGAGCGCGGCCGGGTCGATCCGTGCGCCGGGCGCGACGGCCGTCGTCCCCGCCTCCTGCCCCGGCCCGCCGCTGCCCGCCCAGCGCTGGACCGACGTGGCCAGCCCCTCCAGGCCCACCGGCTTGGCGAGCAGGTCGTCCATCCCGGCGTCGCGGCACTTCTGGGCGTCGGCGGGCATGGCGCTCGCCGTCATCGCGACGATCGGCGTGCGCGTCCCCTCGGGCTCCAGGGCGCGGGCCTGCCGCGTGGCCTCCAGCCCGTCGATGCCGGGGAGCTGCCAGTCCATGAGCACCATGGCGTAGGGGTGTCCGGGCTGCAGCTCGGCGACGGCGTCCTCGCCGGTGGCCACCAGCACCGCGTCGACACCCAGCCGGGCCAGCTGCTCCTGCACCAGGAGCTGGTTGGTGGGGTTGTCCTCGACCACGAGCACCCGCGAGCCGGCGGGCAGGTCGGGCCGCAGGACGCCCTTGCGGGGCTCCTCCTCGGTGGCGGGTGCCGGCAGGTCGACGGCGAACCGGCTGCCCGCGCCGACCGCCGAGTCGACCGTCACGGTGCCGCCGAGCAGGGCGACGAGCCCGCGCGTGATGGCGAGGCCCAGGCCGGCGCCGCCGAACTGCACGACCGCGGCGGAGGCGCCCTGCTCGAACGGGCGCCAGAGGCGCTCGAGGTCCTCCGCCGCGATGCCGGTGCCCGTGTCCACGACCTCGATCCGGACGTGGCCCGGCCGGTCACGGAGCGTCGAGACGTTGAGCGAGATGGTGCCGGCGGGCGTGAACTTGGCGGCGTTGGTGACCAGGTTCGACAGCACCTGGCTCACCCGGGGACCGTCCACCATGACGTAGGTGGGGACGTCGTCGGCGACCGACGACCGGACCGTGACCAGCGGCCGGGCCAGGTCGTCGGCCAGCTCGGCGGCGTCGACGACGAGCGAGCGCAGGTCGGTCGGCCGGGGCTCGGGCTCGGGGCGCCCCGCCTCGAGCCGCGAGTACTCCAGGAGGTCGTCCACGATCCGGCCCAGGATCGAGGTCTGCCGGTTGGCGGAGCGCACCAGCTCGTGGGCGGTCGCCGGCAGCTCCGTCGTGATGAGGAGCTCCACCAGGCCCTGCAGCGCGTGGACCGGGTTGCGGAGCTCGTGGCTGACCCGCCCCACCAGCTCCACGCGCCGGTGCGACTCCTCGAGCGCCTCCCGGGTGAGGTCCTCGAGCTGCCGGCGGGTGCGGAGGCGCTCGGTGACGTCACGGACGGTCAGCACGATGCCGTCGACCTGGGGGTCGTCGGTGCAGTCGACGGCGGTGACCTCGATGTCGAGCCAGATGCCGTCCTGGCGCTGCATCTGCACCGTGAAGACCATGGGCCGTCCGGGGTTGGCCTCGAGCTCGTCGCGGACCTGCAGCACCCGACCGACGTCGTCGGGGTGGACCACGTCGAACAGCGAGTGGGACTTCCAGTAGTCCTCGCCGTAGCCGAGCATCCCGTAGCGGAGGCCGGCCGTGACGGTGACGTTGGCCTCCCGGTCGACGAGCACCACCGTGTCG
>CAIYXG010000080.1 GCA_903930035.1 uncultured Actinomycetes bacterium
CCGGCCCAGTAGTCGTTGGTCCACTCATTGGTCGGGCTGAAGGCCACCCATCCCTTGCTGGGACCGGTGTAGCCGCCGACGCCCGACGCGTCGGCGTAGCCGAGCTCGGCGAGGTTGCGCCAGGAGAACGCGAGCTCGGCGGCGCGCGGATCGGACGTCTCGACGAACCTCAGTCCGGTGATGCCGGAGAGGGTGGCCAGACCCGCGACGATGTCATCGCGCATGGTCGAGCGATCGGCTGGCTGGCCGGTGGTGTCGAAGTGCCATTCGACGGTCTGGCACGGGGTGTAGGTGGCTCGGCTGCCGAGCGGTTCCCACGACGTGAAGACCTGCCCCGGAGCCGCGCGCCATGGCTCGGGCTTGGGCGCCACCGTGACTTGCGTGGTGGTGCGGGCCCTGGCGGCAGCCGCGGTGATCGTGAAGGTGCCCGTGGCCGCGTAGGTGTGGTTGAACGTCAGGGTGCAGGCCTGGGGTGAGCGCCGCGCCCGGGCCACGGAGCAGGAGCCCTTGCTGCGTGCCGTGGGGGATCCGTCTCCCCAGTTGACTCGGGCCGAGGTGCGGTTGTCGAGACCGGTGAACGTCACGGCGGCCTTGGGGGAGCGGTCGATGCGCACGAGCGGCTCGACGGCGATGGTGGCGGCAGGGCGGGCTGCCGGAGTCGGGTCGGGGGCGGCGTGAGCCGACCCGACGGGCAGGAGCAGGGCCAGGGCGCTCGCGGCAGTCACCACGCTGGTCGAGACCACCGCGTGGGCCGTCAGCCTCCCTCGTCGCCGCATCAGTCCACTATGACACGGCCACCCGACATGGCACGGGACGGCCGCCGGAGGTCCGGAGGCCGTCCCGTGGGACGTGCGGGGGTCTACGGGATGGGAACGGTGGGATTGAAGCCGAACTGGATGGCGGAGCCATCGGCCCATGGCTCGTTGGTCGGCTGACGTCGCTTCAGGTTGCTCTGGATGTTGAGTTCCTTGAGCAGGATCTCGAACTGCGGCCCGGCCGCCGGGTTGCCGTACAGGTTCGTGAGCTCCATCGGGTCGCGACTGGTGCAGTAGAGCTCCCACTGGTCCGGCGGAGGTGCGATCTCGTCGGCGGAGGGATTCGCCGTCTTGACGGTGGTCACGGCCACCTTGTTGCCGGGGGCGTTGACCGGGCCCTTGATGATCGTCTGGACGTCCTGCACGCCGGGCGTGGTCCAGAAGTCCGGGTTGTCGAAGTAGCGCACGAGCTTCCACATCTCCGACTGCCCGCCGGGGCCGGAGTCAAGCGCCATGAACACCGCCTCGAGACTCGACGGTGCTGCCACCGGCGTGTACTCGGTACCGCGCCACGAGACCGCATTGAGTCCCTTGAACACCTGGTCGTCCGTCATGAAGTAGACGGACTGCCCTCGGTAGTCGGACTGCTGCTTCTCGCCGAGGATGTAGCCGGACAGGTCGCGGCCGACGAGCGGCTGCACCTCGGTGTGGGTCTTGCGCAGCTCCTTGGCGAGCACAGCCTCGTCCAGACCCGCCAGGCCCAGCATCGTGGGCAGCAGGTCGGCGTGACTGGTGACCAGGTCGGTCTGCTCGGCTCGGTCGAACAGCACGGGGCTGTGCACGATGAACGGCACGCGAACCGTCTCGTCGTAGGCCTGGCTCCACTTCTGGAACAGGCCACCGTGGGAGCCGAGCTGCTCGCCGTGGTCGGAGAGGAAGATGACGATGGTGTCGCGGTACTGCGTCCTGGAGCCG
>CAIYXG010000081.1 GCA_903930035.1 uncultured Actinomycetes bacterium
CATCGCCGCCATGGCCTCGGCCGCCGTCGTGACCTCCGAGCTGGTCGAGGCACCGCTGGTGCTCGACTGCGACTACCGCCACCCGGCCGTGCTGTCCCGCGAGCTGGCGACGATCGACCAGATCTCCGAGGGCCGGCTGGAGGTGGGGATCGGCGCCGGCTGGAAGGCGACCGACTACGAGCACAGCGGCATCCCCATGGACCGGCCGGGCGTCCGGGTGGACCGCATGGTGGAGCACGCCACCATCCTGAAGTCGCTGCTCGCCGGCCAGACGACCACCCTCGTCGGCCGGCACTACCAGGTCACCGACCTGCCGGGCACCCCGGCGTGCCACACGCCGGGAGGGCCGAAGTTCCTGGTGGGCGGCGGCGCCCCGCGCGTGCTGCGGTTCGCCGGACGGTTCGCCGACATCGTGGGGGTCAACGCCTCGATCCACTCCGGCGAGATCGACACCGACGCCGCGCTCGACGGCATGGCCGACCGGATCGACCAGAAGGTCGAGTGGGTCAAGGAGGGGGCCGGCGCCCGCTTCCCGGAGATCGAGATCAACGCATGGCTCGCCGCGCTCGAGGTCACCGACGACCGCGCGGGCATGGCCGACCTGATGTCGCAGCTGTTCGGCGCCCCGCCGGAGGAGGTCCTGCAGTCGCCGCTCGCGCTGGTGGGCACGCTCGACGAGATGGCCCACACCCTCCACGAGCGCCGCGAGCGGTGGGGCTACTCCTACCACTGCGTCCCCGGCACCAAGGCCGAGGCGTTCGCGCCGGTGGTCGCCCGGCTGACGGGCTCCTAGACGGGCCGGGGCGGCCGGTCAGAGGTCGTCGGGCCAGGGCAGGACGTCGAGGTCGGCGGCCGCGTCCGCCGGCGCCGTCCGTGCGAGCGACCGGTAGCGCCGGTCGGCGAACCACCAGCGGCCGTCCACCCGCGCGTACGTGTCGCGGTAGAGCCCGTAGGCGGTGGTGCGCCGGCCGTCGTCGGCGTCCTGGCGCAGCTCGCACATGAAGATGCGTGCGGTGGCGCGGTCGGGGTCGCCACCATGGCGGAGCTCGACCCGGCGGTTCAGGACGACGAACTCGAAGAACTCGAAGCGCGCGACGGCGGTCCCGATGAACTCGCCGACGGCCCGGGGCCCGACCAGGTCACGGGCCGGGGCCGTCACGGTGTCGAGGTGCAGCGCGCAGTCCGGCAGGAACAGGTCGTCGAGCTCGGCCCAGGCGCGGCGCGTGACCACGTCGGCGTAGGCGTCGGTCAGGCGGCTGACGGCGACGTGGTCGACGGCGTCACGGAGCTCGTCGGGGCCCGGGCCGGGCACGTCAGTCCCCGCCACCGCCGGCGACGCCGGCCGTCGGCGACGAGAGCGTGCCGTCGTCGCCGACGGAGAAGAACCGGCCGCCGCGGGTGGCGAAGTACATGTTGCCCTCCCACATGGCCGGGGTGGCCTCGATGCAGCCGCCCAGGTCCACGGTCCACTTCGGCTTCGGCGGCTTCGTGGGGTCGGGCAGGTCGTAGCCGTGCAGGACGCCGTTGCAGTCGCCCTGGACCAGGACGCCGTCGACCCAGACCGGGGACTGCCAGGTGGGTCCGGCCAGCTTGAAGCTCCAGAGCTCGGCGCCGGTGCCCCGGTCGACCGCAACGACCTTGCCGCTGTTGGTCGGGGCGATCACGGCGTCGCCCACGACCGCGGGCGTGGCCCAGATCCCCGCCGGGTTGGTGCCGCGGTCGTCGTACTTCCAGACCAGCGGGTTCTCCGGCTTGGACGGGTCGAGCTTCATGAGCTGGCCCACCTCGGCGGCGCGCGCGTTGCCCCGCTCGTACTCGACCGCCACGTAGAGGAACCCGTCCTCGTCGATGACCACCGACGCGTCGGTGTCGTCGCCGGTCCAGAAGCGGAAGGTCCGACGGGCCGGCCCGGTGCCCTTCACGACCGGCTCCAGGTCCCAGCCGCTCACCAGCCCGCCGCTGTTCGCGAAGTAGACGGTGTTCTTGTAGACGGCCACCGAGTTCTCGATGGACATCTCGTTGGCACGGTTGCCCCGCAGGTCGGAAATGACCTGGGCGTCCCAGCCGGGCGTGTTGAACGCCAGCTTGGGCGCCACCGTGACGAGCTTGTCGGCGCCGTAGGCGCGGTTGAGCTTGACCATGTGGAACTGGCTGTTCTCGCCGCCCTCGAGCAGGTAGTCGTCCAGGACCAGGCCGGAGCCGTCCCAGTCGTTGTTCCAGAGGGTGGGCGACACCGCGTTGGCGCTCAGCTTCCAGAGCTCGACCGCCTTGCCGGGCCGGTCGATCGCGATCACCCGGTAGTAGTTGTCGCGGCTGCCCGAGTAGATGAGCGGGTAGCCGTCGGGGTCGACGGTGACCGACCCCTTGATGATGTCGCCGGTCGGGAACGGCGGGAGGATGTCCTCGCCGGTGTCGGCGTCCATGAAGTGGATGGCCTTGTCGTAGGCGCCGAACACCACCCACGTGCGGCCGTCGCGCTCGAAGACCGCCGGCTGGCCGGTCCAGCCGCCGCCGCACCACGTCTTGGTCTCGCCCTTGGCGCTCGAGGTGGCGCACATCCCGCCGTTCTTCGGGTAGTACCAGCGCACCTTGGGCTTCTTCGGGGCCGGCCCGGAGCCGTAGTAGGTGCGGGTCGGGTTGCCCCGGAAGGTGAGCGTCCCCTTGACCTTCGAGGACCAGGGCCGCCCGAACCCGGCCGGGGGCGACAGCGTCCCGTCCGGCTTCGGCGCCGTCTGCGAGAGCTTGTCGGCCTTGGTGGGCCTCGCCGTGGTCGTGGTCGTGCTGGTGGGCGTCCCGGCCGCCGTCGTCGAGGTCGGCGTGGCGGTGTCGTCGCCGCCGCCGAGCGCCCCGGCCACGAGCGTGACGAGGCCGAGCAGCAGCACCACCGCGATGCCACCGACGACCAGCTGGCGACGGCGGGCGACGTCCGCGGAGGGGGGAGCGAGGGGCCGTCGTCGCACGACCCGGTACTCGTCGTCGGGGGGAGTGGGCTGGTCAGACATCGGCCCCATCTTTGCCGCTCCCGACCCCCGTGCCGTGCCGCTCAGCCCTGGCGGAGCTCGCCCTCGGCGACCAGGCGGTCGAGGGTCAGCTCGGGCTGTTCGGCCTCGAGCCGGTCGAGCCAGTAGGTGGACTCGAAGAGCGCCAGGAGGGTGCCGTCACTCCGCTCGAGGACGTCGACGCCCTGCATGCCGCGCAGCGCCGCCCGGCTCTCCTGGTCGGTGCGCCGGGCCACCTTGTAGCGGGTCATCGAGAACTCGACCGGGGCGCCGAACTCCTGCTCGAGCCGGTGCTTGGCGACCTCGAACTGCAGTGCGCCGACCGCCGCGAGCACCGGAGCCTGGTCGCCCAGGTCCGGGTCGCGCAGGACCTGCACGACACCTTCCTCGTCCAACTGGTGGACGCCGGCCCGGAACTGCTTGGAGCGGCTGACGTCGGTGGTCCGGGCGATCGCGAAGTGCTCCGGGGCAAAGCTCGGGATGGGCGGGAACTCCACCGGCCGGTCGACGTAGAGCGAGTCGCCCACCCGGACGTCGGTGGCGTTGACCAGGCCGACGACGTCGCCCGGGAACGCCTCCTCGAGCGTCTCGCGCTCGGAGCCGAACACCGAGTGGGCGTACTTGGTGGCGAACGGCTTGCCGGTGCGGCCGTGGGTCACGACCATCCCGCGCTCGAAGCGGCCGGAGCACACGCGGACGTAGGCGATCCGGTCGCGGTGGGCCTTGTCCATGTTGGCCTGCACCTTGAACACGAACCCCGAGAACGGGTCGTCGAGCGCCCGGGCGGTGCCGTCGACGTCGGGCCGGGCCGCCGGCGCCGGCACCTCGTCGATGACGGCGTCGAGCAGCAGGCGGACGCCGAAGTTGGTGATGGCGGACCCGAAGAACATGGGCGTGCTCTCGCCGGCCAGGAACATCTCCCGGTCGTGCTCGGTGCCCGACAGCAGCTCGAGCTCCTCCACGCACTGGCTCCAGGCCTCGCCCTCCTCGTCGGCGGCCCGCCCGGCCTCGACCAGCTCCTCGGGCGCCTCGGTCGCGCCCCGTGCGGTCCGGGTGAACCGGACGAAGTCCCCGGTGGCCCGGTCGACCACGCCCCGGAAGTCGCCGGCGATGCCCACCGGCCACGTCACCGGCGTGCAGATCAGCCGGAGCTGCCGCTCGATGTCGTCGATCAGCTCGAGCGGGCTGAGGCCGGGCCGGTCCCACTTGTTGACGAACGTCAGGATCGGCAGGCCCCGGTCGCGGCAGACCTCGAACAGCTTGAGCGTCTGCGGCTCGATGCCCTTGGCGGCGTCGAGCACCATGACCGCGGCGTCGCACGCCGTCAGCACGCGGTAGGTGTCCTCGGAGAAGTCGCGGTGGCCGGGGGTGTCGAGCAGGTTCACCGTGCAGTCGCGGTACGGGAACTGCAGGACGGTCGACGTGATGGAGATGCCGCGCTGCTGCTCGAGCTCCATCCAGTCCGAGGTGGCCGACCGGCGGTCGCCCCGGGCCTTGACGGCACCGGCCTCGCGCCCGAGCGCGCCGCCGTAGAGGAGCAGCTTCTCGGTGAGCGTCGTCTTGCCGGCGTCGGGGTGCGAGATGATCGCGTACGGCCGCCGCCGGTCGGCCTCCTCGGCCGGGGTGCCAGTCATGGGGCCCTGCAGGTCAGTCGACCAGCCGGTCGACGACCTCGATCAGGGCGGCGGTCCGGGGGTCGCCCGCCAGACCGAAGTGCATCTTGTTCATCACGTACCCGACGGCGAGCCGGCGGTCGGGGTCGGCGAACCCGACCGACCCGCCGGCGCCGTAGTGGCCGAACGCCCGCTCCCCGGCGAACGGCGACATCTGCGAGTGGCGCATGAACCCGAAGGCGAACGGGATCGGGAAGATCAGGACGGAGTCGGGGCCCTCGGACTGCAGCTCGATGGCCCGGTCCACGGTGGCCTCGGACAGGATGCGGGTGCCCTCTACCTCGCCCACGCAGCCCGCGTACATGCGGGCCAGCGACCGGGCGTTGGTCACGCCGTTGGCGGCGGGGACCTCGGCGGCCCGGACACGGTCCTCGTTCCAGATGAGCTCCTCGCTGAAGGCGCCGCCGGGG
>CAIYXG010000082.1 GCA_903930035.1 uncultured Actinomycetes bacterium
GTCGGGGCCACCGACTCGTCGTCGACCGCCCACCCCTTCACCCTGACCCTGCCCGGCTCGGTCGCCAGCAGCTCGACCACCCCGCGCGGCGACGCGCCCGGCACCTGCACGCGGCGGCAGTCGACCACGGTGTTGGCGCCGGCGCCGACGTTGCGGGCCCGCAGGCACAGCAGGCGCGTCCCGCCGGTCACGCCGTCGACGCGCGCCAGCCCGACGCCGTCTGCGTTGGTCGTCCGGGTCGAGCGGACGACACCGTCCACCAGGACGTCGGCGGTGAAGGGCGCCGCGCCCTGGGCGTCGGCGACCCGCAGCGCCATCATCAGCGAACCCGGCGCGGTCGACACGCCGAACAGCTCGCCCGTCGGGGCGGCCCCCGCCGGGTCGGCCACCTTCAGACCGGTGCACCCCAGGGGCTCGTCGCCCACGATGCTGCCCCGGTCCAGCACGGTCGTGCACGCCTCGGCCCACCCGGGCGGGACCCCCGAGACGGTGAGCTCGAAGCCCGACGCCAACGGCGCGCTGACGAACCCGGGCAGCTGCTGGACGTCGGGACGGGCGATGCTCGTGTCGGCCTCGACGGTCCGGCCGGCCACCGTCAGCCGCACGCGGGCCGGGCCCCCCAGGTCGGGGTCCACGGCGAACCCGGTCACCCTGACGGTGCCGGGCGAGGGCATGGTGGTGGTCTCGACCACGCCGGAGGGGCCGGAGACCGCCCGGATCCAGTTGGTCCACTCCTGGCTGCGCGTGCGGATGCCGGACAGGTAGGCGTAGATGCTGCCCGGGCACCCGGTGGCCCCGACGTCCTTGTGGCCGACCACCCGGGGCAGGTCCACCACCGTGCCGGACGGGATCGAGGTCGAGCCGCCCGACGTGAAGGAGGTCCGCGAGGAGGGGTCGATCCGGTGGAGGGCGAACTTCCAGCCGATGACCTTGGCCACCGACTCGTTGGCGGCCGCGCTCGGCAGGACGCCGGGCTGCGAGTAGTCGCCAAGGACCATGAGGCCCACGGTCGAGGTGTTGAACCCCATCGCGTGCGCGCCGACCACGGGCCGGCTCATCCCGCCGCCGCGGCCCTCCCACACGGTGCCGAACTTGTCGACCACGAAGTTGTAGGCCATGTCCGACCAGCCCCGGCCGTCCATGTGGTACGCCTGGATCGACCGCAGCACCGCCGGCACGTCGGCCTGGGAGTAGGTGTTGCCGCTGGCCGAGTGGTGGACCACGGCCATCTTCAGCGACGAGGCGTAGCTGGGCGAGTTGCTGGTCGCACGCGCACCCCACTCCGCCCGCGTCCGGGCCGGGAACGGCATGACGGTCGCGGCCCCGGCCACCGGCGTGGCGTCCGCCACGGCGCGCCGGAGCTCGTCGTGGACGGTGACCACGTCGGCCAGGCGGGCGTCGGCCCGGCCCAGGTTCACCTCGTAGCCGACCGCACCCCCGGTCCAGACCGGGTCGGTCCCCGCCGACGTGGACCCGTCCGGACCCTCGTCGGCCGACACCCCCACGAGCTGCCACGGGTCCCAGCTGCCGTCCGGGCGCTGGGTCCGCAGGAAGACGGGGTCCGTGGGACGGCGGTCGAACGTGAGGCCGATGGACGTGAAGGTCGGGACCGCGGTGTCCTCGGCGGCGACGCGGTCGCCGGCGACCTCGGCGCCCGCCTGCGCGACGACCGGCTGCAGCTCGGCCGCCGTGACGTCCTGGACCGTGGGCAGGACCCGCCGGGCACCCACCGACACGGTCGTGAACGACCACGTCGGGAGCGGCAGCACCGTGGCGAGCAGGCCCAGCCCGCCGGCCACGAGGGCGAGCAGGAGCGCACGTCGGCCGCGGGCGCGAGAACGGGGGCGGGGGGAAGCCACCCGACCAGCCTACGAGGTGGTCGGCCGGACGCGTCGGGCAGCAAGGACAGGGCGGGCAGGGCAGGGCAGGACAGGGCCGGCAGGACAGGGCGGGCAGGGCGCCGCCCGCTCAGTCGCGGGTCGAGAGCAGGGCCTCGGCCACCACGGCGGCACAGCCGGCCCAGTCCGGCGGCTCGAAGGCCTCGAGCCGCGCCACCGCCCCGGCGCGCGCCACAGGGTCCAGGAGCGCCCCCACGGCGGTGGTCCAGGCGTCCGGGTCGTCCGGCGCGACGACCGGCACGAACCCGGCGGCCACCTCGGGGAGCGCGCCGCCCGAGGACGCGACCACGGGGGTCCGGCGGGCCATCGCCTCGACGAGGGGCAGCCCGTAGCCCTCGGCCCAGGAGGGGACGAGCGCCACGGTGGCCGACCGGTACAGCTGCTCGAGCGTGGCGTCGCCGACCCCTTGGAGCCAGTGCAGCCGTGTGCCGGCGAGCGGGTGGCGCTCGAGCCGCGCCACCACGTCGTCGGCGCTCCACCCGGCGCGACCGACCACGACGAGCGACAGGTCCGGGTGGGTGGCGGCGAGCCGGTCGAACACGTCGAGCGCCAGGCCCAGGTTCTTGCGGGGCTCCACCGTGCCGACCACCAGCAGGAACGGCCCTTCCGGCACCTGGGCGGAGCGGCCGGCCGGCGCGTCGTCGGCGGGCAGCTCTGCGCCGAGCGGGACCACCACCGTCGCGGGCGCGCCGGGACGGCGGCGGTCGACCTCGTCCGCGGTGAACTGCGAGATGGCCAGCGTCCGCGAGGCGGCGGTCAGGAGGTGGTCGGCGTGGCGGGCGAAGACGCGGGCCAGGTCGGGGGTGAACCACTCGGGCCGGCTCAGGGGGAACAGGTCGTTCACCCACCCGACCAGCACCACGCCGTGCTCGTCGAGCATCCGGTACCAGCGGCTGCGGTCGAAGTGGTCGACGTTCCAGACGGCGTCGAGCTCCAGGACCACCGAGCCGGCCGGCCAGTCACGGACCAGCAGCGACCGCTCGGCCTGCCCGACCTTGTTGGCCTCGATGCGGCGACGCACCCGGCGCGCCGCCGGACGGAGGCCGACGGCGTCGATGGTCCCGGCGACGCGCCGCCGAGCCGGCGACCGCTCCGGCGGGGGTCCGGCAGGGGCGTGGTCCTCCACGTCGGACAGCAGCCGGCCCAGCTCGTCGGGCGTCAGGTGCCGGTGCAGGCGGAGGGGCTCGACCAGGACGACGGGCTCCACCCGCAGGCGGTCGTCGGCCAGCAGCTCGCGCACGACCCGGCTCACGACGCGCTGGGTCCCGGCGCGCCAGCCGGAGCGCAGCGTGGAGGTGACGTCGATGCGGACGAGGAGCGGCTCGGTCACGCGTGGGACCGTACCGGCCGTGCACCAGGACGGGTCGGACCCGCTGCGGGTGCCCGGACCGGGCGGACCGGGCTCAGCCGGCCGGCGCGGCCAGGGGCGCCGGCATGCAGTGCCCCTCGAGCTCGACCACCTGGATCCGGTCCCGGTTCTCGAAGGTGATCTGGTTCGCCGGGTCGCGGCGGATCTTGTACTCGCGGAAGCTCATCTCGTTCGCGTCGAACGTGAGGTAGCGGCCCACGAGCGAGTCGCCCAGGCCCAGGACCAGCTTGATGGCCTCGAGCGCCTGGATGGAGCCCACGATGCCGGGCAGCACGCCCAGCACGCCGGCCTCGGCGCAGCTCGGGGCCAGCTCCGGCGGCGGGGGCTCGGGGAGCAGGTCGCGGTACGTCGGCCCGTTGCGGGGGTCGAAGACCGTGACGTGGCCCTCGAACCGGAAGATCGAGCCGTGCACCACCGGGATGCCCAGCTTCACCGAGGCGTCGTTGAGCATGTAGCGGACCGGGAAGTTGTCCGCCCCGTCGACCACGACGTCGAACCCGGAGATGATCTCCTCCATGTTGGAGGCGTCCAGGCGGACGTCGAACGTGATCACGTTCACGTCGGGGTTCAGCAGGGTCAGCGTCTTCTTGGCCGAGTCGACCTTGCGGTCGCCGA
>CAIYXG010000083.1 GCA_903930035.1 uncultured Actinomycetes bacterium
CGGCGCACCACGAAGTCCTCGATGTGGGTGTTCTCGAACGTGATCTCGCCGCGGATCTGGTCGACCCAGGAGGTCGACCCGTCGTGGGGCACCTTGAACCGCACGGCACGGCCCTCGCCGGGGCCCAGGTCACGGTCGCGGTCGGCCGGGTCGTAGGCCCTGCCCCCGACCTTGTCGCGCTCGCCCTCGGGCACCGGCGCCGACCAGTAGGCCAGGCCGGCACCGAGCAGACGGTCGACCGCCGCCTGGTGGACCTCCATCCGGGTCGACTGGAGCACCGGCTCCTCGTCCCAGTCCAGCCCCATCCACTCCAGCGCCCGGTAGATGACGTCGATCAGCTCGGGCTTGGACCGCTCGAGGTCGGTGTCCTCCACCCGGAGCAGGAAGGTGCCGCCGGCGTGGCGCGCGGCGAGCCAGTTGAACAGCGCCGTGCGCGCGCTGCCCAGGTGCAGGTAGCCGGTGGGTGCCGGCGCGAACCGGACCCTCACGCGCCGGCGTCGTGGCTGGAGAGGTCGAGGCAGGACCGCCAGTCGCGGGCGTACTGCGCTGCGATCACGCCGTGCGGCTGCGACAGCACCTGGGCCGGCACCGCGTCGACCACCTCGCGCAGCGCGTCGTACTGGTGCGGGAGGTGGACCTCCTCGAACATCTGCCGGCGCAGGTCGACCAGCTCGGACGGCGCCGAGGCGTCGAGCAGGCCCCACACGGTGAGCGCCGCGGTGGCGTCGTGGACCACGGGGGCACGGCCCATGAGGCCCGACCGCTTCATGGCGACGGCCGCCGCAGCGGCGAGGGCGTCCGCGGCATGCTCGCCGGCGGACAGCTGCAGCTGGTCGCGGAACTGCTCGACCACCACGAGCGCGTAGCCCTGGTCCGGGCCGGGCGTGCCCAGCCGCTCGCCCTCGGGCTGGCGGCCGACGAGCTCACCCGGGCGGTCGGGCGACCACGAGCCGGCCCGGCGCGGCGGCGACGCGTACGAACGGGCGGGGCGGGACGGGGTGGGGACGTGCTCTGGCGCAGACATTGTCCGGCCAAACTAGCGCCCGGCGACCCCGGGCTCAGGTGTGGAGCAGGCCGAAGACCAGCGCGTCCACCAGGGCGGTCCACGACGCCTCGATCACGTTGGGCGACACGCCCACGGTGGTCCAGGTCTCGTCGCCGTTGGTGGTGTCGATCAGCACCCGCACCACCGCGCCGGTGTCGGCGTTGCCGGCCGCGTCGGCGGCGTCGAGGACGCGGACCCGGAAGTCCGTCAGGTGGATCCTCGAGAGCGCGGGCAGCCGCTCGGCGAGCGCCGCGCGGAGCGCGGCGTCGAGCGCGTTGACGGGGCCGTTGCCCGACCCCTCGCTGACGACCCGCTCGCCGTCGACCGCCACGGTGACGGTGGCCTCGGTGGACAGCTCGGCCCCGGCCCCCGCGGCCGGGTTCAGGTGCTCGGTGGTCACCCGGTAGGACTCGACGGTGAAGAAGTCCTGGGTCCAGCCCTGGACGTCGCGCATGAGCAGCTCGAGCGAGGCGTCGGCCGCCTCGAACACCCAGCCCTGCGACTCGAGCAGGTTGACCCGCTCGGACAGCGTCGCTGCCTGCGCGCCGTCGAGCTCCAGGCCGAACTCCTCGGCCTTCATGGCCAGGCCGGCGCGGCCGC
>CAIYXG010000084.1 GCA_903930035.1 uncultured Actinomycetes bacterium
AGCGGCCGAATCGGCACGCTTGGAAAGCGTGTGTGGGGCAACCCACCGTGGGTTCGAATCCCACCGTCTCCGCCACGGCCGGCCGCCTCCTCGTGAGGCGGCCGCTGCGCGTCCGGGCCGGTGCGGGGACCGCCCGGGGCGGCGCTACCGTCCGGGCATGCCGCGACCCGCCGACGGACCCGTGCTGCCCGCGCTCGACCACCACGACGTCTGGATGGACCGCGCCCTCGACGAGGCCCGGGCCGCCGCCGCGGCAGGGGACGTGCCGGTCGGCGCGGTCGTGGTGCAGCTCAACGAGGACCGCACGGACGGCGTGCTCGTGGCGGCCCGCCACAACGAGCGGGAGCTCACCGGGGACCCCACGGCCCACGCCGAGGTGCTCGCCGTCCGTCACGCCGCCCTGACCCTTGGCCGGTGGCGGCTCGACGACTGCCTGGTGGTGGTGACCCTGGAGCCCTGCCCCATGTGCGCCGGGGCGCTGTGGGCCTCGCGGGTGGCCGGCGTGGTCTACGGCGCCGACGACATGAAGGCCGGGGCCACCGGCTCGCTCTACCACCTGGGCCAGGACCCGCGGCTGAACCACGAGTTCGCGACACGGCGCGGGGTCAAGGAGCACGAGTGCGCCGAGCTGCTGCGCTCCTATTTCGCCCGGCGTCGGGGGGCTGACTAGCGTCGGAGCCGGAGGGCTGCCAGAGCGGACGAATGGGACGGTCTCGAAAACCGTTGTGGTCGCAAGGCCACCGTGGGTTCGAATCCCACGCCCTCCGCCACCCAGGACCCCTGCGCCACGACCGGCCCAGGGGTCCTGTCGCGTCGGTGGCGTGACACCACGGCCACTGCTGTGCGACCCTCTCGCCCGTGCGGAGCAGAACGACAACGGTACGGCGGCGGACGACGAGGTGGCTGGGCGCAGTCGCTGCGCTGACGGCCCTCGGCCTGCTGGGCGCCAGCTGCACCACCCCGGCCGCGCCGGCCACGACCGACCCGGGCACGTCGACCGAGCTCCTGCCCCTGGTCGCCACCCGCGGCCCCGACGCGGCGCTCTACGACTCGGCCGGGCGGCAGGTCACGCTGCGCGGCGCCAACTTCAACCAGCTCGGCGACTACTTCGTCACCGACCCGCGCCTGCCCACCGTGGCCAGCCTGGACGCGGCCGACTGGGACGACGCCCAGGCGTACGGCTTCAACGTGGTCCGGCTGGTCACGACCTGGTCGGCCTGGGAGCCCGAGCGCGACCAGATCGACGAGGCCTACGCGCAGAAGGTGGTCGACGCCGTCGCGGAGGCCAACGCCCACGGGATGTACGTCCTGGTCGACCTGCACCAGGACGCGTGGTCCAAGTTCGTCTACTCGCCCGCCGACCACCCCTGCCCGCCCGGTTGGCAGCGCACCCGCGGCTGGGACGGCGCACCGGAGTGGGCCACGTTCACCGACGGCCGCGAGACGTGCTCCCCGGACGGGAAGCGGGAGACGCCGCCCGCCGTGCAGCAGGCGTGGGACAACTTCTACGGCAACCGCGAGGGGATCCGGGACGAGTTCGCCGAGCTCTGGGGCTACATCGGCGGCCTGTTCGCAGGGAACCCCGGCGTGGCCGGGTTCGACCTGCTGAACGAGCCGGGCGTCGGCTCGTCGGTCGACCAGGCGTCGGCCGGCCTGGCCCTGGCCTACGACGCGGCGATCCGCCAGATCCGACAGGCCGAGCGCACGCTGGCCCCCGGCGCGCCGACCCACGCCGCGTTCGTCGAGCCGCTGTTCGGCGGCTTCCCGCTGATCCCGGTCGACTTCTCGTCGGACGACAACGTGGTGTTCGCGCCGCACACCTACGCCGAGTCGTTCGACGACATCGCCGGGTTCCTGGACCTGTCCCTGAACGGCTACGGCACTGCCGGCCGCACGGCCTACCGGGCACCGGTGTTCCTGGGCGAGTACGGCGCGTACCGCGGGAGCGAGTTCAACGAGGCGTGGACCTCCCGGGTGCACAAGCTGGTGGACGCCAACCTCTACGCGGGCGACACCTGGTGGCAGTGGGAGCAGGCCTGCGGGGACCCGCACAACACCTACTTCCCCATGCCCGAGGACGAGGTGCAGCGCCGGCTACCGGGGTGCGCCGACGCCCGGTCGACCCAGGCCTGCCCGACCCGCCCCTACCCCCGGGCGGTCCCCGGACGGCTGACGTCCATCGACGCCTCGCCGTGCGGACCTGGCCCGCTCACCGTGACCGGGACCACCAGCGTCCAGAGCACCGCCGACCTGTGGTTCCCGACGGACTCCACCACCGAGCCGACGGTGACCGGCGACGGCATCGACGAGGTGACGGCCGTGGCGCAGGACGGCGGCTGGCGGCTGTTCGTCCGGGTCAGCGGCAGCTACCGCATCAGCGTCGCCTGAGCGCGGGCTAGAGGACGCCGCCCAGCACCATCCCCGCGGCGAGCACCGCCGCACCCAGCCGGTACCAGCCGAAGATGCTGAAGCTGTGCTGCTCCAGGTAGGTGAGCATCCACCGGATGGCCAGGACGGCCGACACGAACGCGAAGACGGCGCCGACGAGCGGGGTCACCGCGCCGAACTGGGCGACCAGCGTGTCCCCGTCCTTGAGCAGCGCGTAGCCGGACGCCGCAGAGAGCGTCAGGAACCCCAGCAGGAAGCTGAACTCCACGGCCTGGACCATTTTCATGCCCACCAGGAGGGCGGCCAGGATCGTGACGAGCGACCGGCTGGTCCCCGGCCACATGGCCACCACCTGGACGGCGCCGACCACGGCGGCCTGGCGCACCGTGATGTCGTAGACGGGGTCGCGCCCCTCGACCTTCTCGCCCCGTGACGGGATCAGCCCCCGCCACTCGAGGACCAGGATCAGGACGCCGCCCACGGCCCACGCCGCGATGATGGGCCACGGCCCGAAGAGCAGCTCCTCGATCTTGTCGTCGAACAGGAACCCCACCACCGCGGCGGGCAGGAACGCGACCACCAGGTTGGTGAGCAGGCGGCGGCCGTCGGGCGACCGGCCCACCAGCCCCTTGAGCATCTCCACGAACCGGCGCCAGAACAGGCCCGCGACCGCGACGATGGCGCCGAACTGGATGGCGATGGCGTAGGTGTTGGCGGCCGCCGTGTCCGCGGCCGAGTCGCCCAGGCCGAGCAGGCGCTGCGTCACCAGCAGATGGCCCGTCGACGAGATGGGCAGGAACTCGGTGATCCCTTCCACCACGCCGAGCACCGCCGCCTTCCACCAGGTCAGTCCGGACGACACCCCGTCGGCGGCGGCGGCCACAAGCGCGGCGGCGCCCGCCGGCCGGGCGGTGGCGGCCACCACGAGCAGCAGCTCCAGGGCGGTCGCCGCCTGCAGACGGCGGCGGCGGGCCGACCGGCG
>CAIYXG010000085.1 GCA_903930035.1 uncultured Actinomycetes bacterium
CGGGCGGTCGTGCGGGCGGCCCGTCGCGCGGTGGTTCCGGCGGCCCGTCGCGAGGTACCGGCCCGTCACGCAGCAGCTCTAGCGGCCCGTCGCGAAGCAGCGGCCCGTCCCGCGGAGGCTCGGGCGGCCCGTCGCGAGGTACCGGCCCGTCGCGAGGTGCCGGTCCGTCCCGCAGCGGCGCTGGCAGCAGGCCGGGAGGTAGCGGACCCCGGCGGCGTGGTGACGACGAACCCCGTGGACGCAGGTCGGACGGTCCGCCGCGCGGCGGCAACGGACGCCCTGGGCCGTCGCGGTCCGGCGCGCCTCGCCGCAGCCCGGTCCCCAAGGACACCCGGCCGGTCCCTGCACCGCCGCCGCGCCGGGACCGTCCGGCCAAGCCGGCGGAGGTCGCCGAGGCCAAGGGCGAGGAACGCTGGATCGACGAGGGGCCGGCCGACGGCCGGAAGAAGAAGGGCACGACCGGTGGTACCAAGCGTCGGCGCACGCGGAACGTGGACGTCGCCGTGCCGGAGCTGACGTCGCTCGTCGGTGCCCGCCGTGCCGCGACGCTCGAGCGCCGGCTGTCCGACGCTGCGACGGCCTTTGCCGCCGAGCGGTACCCGGAGGCCCGCTCCATCCTGGGCCCCGTGGTCGCCGAGGTGCCCGACCTGCCCGAGGCGCGTGAGCTGTACGGGCTGACGCTCTACCGGCTGGGCCGCTGGCGCGACGCGGCCAAGGAGCTCAACGCCTTCGTCGAGCTGAGCGGCGGCAGCACCGAGCAGCACCCCGTCCTGGCCGACTGCTACCGGGCGCTCGGCCGGCACAAGGAGGTGGCGCGGCTGTGGCTGGAGCTCAAGGACGCGTCGCCGACGGGCGAGCTGGTCACCGAGGGCCGCATCGTCGCCGCCGGCTCGCTGGCGGACCAGGGCGAGCTGGCCGACGCCATCCTGCTGCTCGGCAAGGGCTTCTCCCTGCCCAAGCACGCCAAGGAGCACCAGCTGCGGCGGGCCTATGCCCTCGCCGACCTCTACGAGCGGGCGGGCGACCTGCCGCAGGCCCGCGAGCTGTTCACCCGTATCGTCCGGATCGAGGCCGACTACCTCGACGCCGCCGAGCGGGCGGCCGGGCTGGGCTGACGCAGCCGGTCCCGGACGCGACAGAGGGGCGCCGGAGCGCCCCTCTGCGGTCGTCGTGCGGCGCGCCGCTCAGGTGCGGGACGCCTCGAAGATCGACCCGACCGACGCGTCGAGCGCCGCATCGAACTCGGCGTCGCTCTGCTGGGCCGAGAGGCCCTCGGTGAGCGCCCGGGAGAAGCTGGCGATCATGCCGGCGTTGCGGGCGAGGCGGGCGTTGGCCTCCTCGCGGCTGTAGCCGCCGGAGAGTGCCACGACGCGCAGCACCTTCGGGTGCGCCACCAGCTCGGCGTAGAAGCCGTCCTCCTCGGGGAGGGTGAGCTTCAGCATGATCTGCTCGCCGTCCGGGATGCTGTCGAGCTCGGTCAGGATCGCGGCCTTGAGGAGGACCTCGGCCTCGGCCTTGGACGGGCTGTTGATGTCGACCTCGGGCTCGATGATCGGGACCAGGCCGTTGCCCAGGATCTGGCGGCCGAAGGCGAACTGCTGGGCCACGTTGGCCGAGATGCCGGCGGGGTTGGCGACCTTGATGACGGACCGCATCTTCGTCCCGAACACGCCCTTGGCGACGGCCCGCTGGCAGAGGGCGTCGAGGTCCGGCATGGGCTTCATGAGCTGGGTGCCGTCCACCTCGTCCTCGAGGCCCTTGTCGACCTTGAGGAAGGGGACCACCTGCTTCTCGGTCCAGAGGTACTCGGCGGTGCCCTTGCCCTCGACCTCACGGTCCATCGTCATCTCGAAGAGGATGGCGCCGAGCACCCGGTCCCCGTTGAACGAGGCGCTGGTGATGATCCGGCTGCGCATCTGGTGGATGAGGTCGAACATCGCCTCGTCGCCCGAGTACGCGTCCTCCTCGACGCCGTACAGCTTCAGCGCCTTTGGCGTGCTCCCGCCGCTCTGGTCGAGCGCGGCGATGAAGCCCTCATCGTTCGCGACTTTGTTCAGCATCTGCTCGTCCACCGTTGCTCCTTGCGACGTCGTCGGCGCGGCGCGGTCCGCCGGGCCCTGTTGGCGGCGCCAGAGTAGCCGTGACCGGTGCGGAAACCACCCAGCGCCGGGGCCGCCGTGTGCAAGGGTGGCGGCATGGCTACCTGGGTCCTGGACCTCGACGGCGTCGTGTGGCGCGGCGACGAGCTGGTCCCCGGGGCCGACGTCGCGGTCTCGACGCTGCTGGAGGCCGGGCACCAGCTCGTGGCCTGCACCAACTGGGCCCAGTCGCCGGCCGCCAAGCGTGCCGCGCTGGACCGGCTCGGGGTGCCGTCCTTCCCGGTCCTCACCTCCGCAGAGGCCGCCGCAGCGGCCTGCCGTCCCGACGAGCAGGTGCTCGTCCTGGGCGACGCCACGCTGGTCGAGGTGCTCCGGGACGCCGGCCTCCTGGTCCGCAGCGTCGCCGACCTGCCCGACGGCGTGCCGGTCGAGGACGTCGACGTGGTCGTGGTCGGGGCGTGCAGCGTCTGGGACCGCTCCCGCGTCGGGACCGTGGCCGACGCCGTCCGGGCCGGCGCCAGGTTCGTCGCGACCAACGACGACGCCACGTTCCCGACGTCGGGGCCCGCCGGCCCGCGCCTCCTGCCCGGCAACGGCGCCCTCGTGGCGGCCGTGTCGGTCGCGGCGGGCGTCGCTCCGGAGGTCGTCGGCAAGCCGTCGGCGGCGATGGCGACGCTGGTCGTGGCGCGCCACGGCCCGGTCGACGTGGTGGTGGGCGACCGCCCCGACACCGACGGCGGCCTCGCCCGAGAGCTGGGCGCCGCCTTCGGCCTGGTGCTGAGCGGGATCACCCGGCCGGCCGACCTTCCGGTCGACCCGGCACCCACCTGGGTCGCCGACGACCTGGCCGCACTGGTCGCGACGGCCCTGTCGGTAGCCTGAGCCCGTGCGCCGGCGTCTGGACGCGGAGATGGTCCGTCGGGGCCTGGTCGAGAGCCGGACGCTCGCGCGCCAGCTGGTCGAGGACGGCAAGGTGCTCGTGGGCGGCGCGGTGGCCCTCAAGCCGGCCCGGCTCGTCGACGCCGGCGAGCCCGTGGTGGTGGCGGGGGAGCGGCCCCGGTTCGTCGGCCGCGGCGGTGAGAAGCTGGCCGGGGCGCTCGAGGTGTTCCGCCTGGACCCCACCGGGCTCGTGGTGCTCGACGCCGGCGCGTCGACCGGCGGCTTCACCGACTGCCTGCTCCAGGCAGGGGCCGCAGAGGTCACGGCGCTCGACGTCGGCCACGGCCAGCTGCACGAGTCGCTCCGCCACCACCCGCAGGTGCGGGTCCTGGAGCGCACCAATCTGCGCCACACCGGGCCCCACGAGCTGGGCGAGTTCGACGCGGTCGTGGCCGACCTGTCGTTCATCTCGCTCCGCACGGTCATGGCGCAGCTGGTCGGCTGCTGCCGGTCCGGCGGGTTCCTGGTGCTGCTGGTGAAGCCCCAGTTCGAAGTGGGCCGGGAGGACGCCTCCAAGGGTCGTGGCGTGGTCACCGACCCCGGCCTCTGGAGGGCGGTCCTGGGCCAGGTGGCCGACGCCGCGGTCGCCGAGGGTGCGGCGGTCGTGGGGTGCGCGCCGTCGCCCCTGACCGGGGGCGACGGGAACGTCGAGTTCCTGCTCCACCTCCGTCGTGGCGCCCCGGCGCCCGGCGTCGACGACCTGCTCGACCGGGCCGTCGATGACGCGACCGCCACCCACCAGCCCGCGGGAGCCCACCCATGAGCTGCTTCGTCTTCGTCCTGCACCAGGAGCGGGGGGCGGCGCTGGCCGAGGACGTGCTCGACTGGCTCGCCGACCGGGGCCACGAGACCCGCCTCCTTCCCGACGACGCCGCCCTGGTCGGCCGGCCCGACCTGGCGGTCGACGCCGACGGGCTGGCGGTCGGCGCCGACGTGGTCATGAGCCTGGGCGGGGACGGCACCATGCTGCGCGCCGTCGAGCTGGCCGCCGACGAGGACGTCCCCGTCCTGGGCGTGAACCTGGGCCAGCTCGGCTACCTGACCGAGGTCGAGCCGTCGGGCATGCGGATGGCGGTGAAGCGCTTCCTGTCGGGCTCCTACTCGATCGAGGAGCGCATGCGGCTCGCCGTCGAGGTCTGCCGCGCGGGCGCCGAGCCGGCGCACCTGCGCGCCCTCAACGAGGCCGTCGTCGAGAAGTCGGCGCCCGGCCACACGGTGCGCCTCGAGGTCGAGCTGGACGGACGTCCGTTCACGTCGTACGTCGCCGACGGGCTCGTGCTCGCCACGCCCACCGGGTCGACGGCCTACTCGTTCTCGGTCCGTGGGCCCATCGTGGACCCCGAGCACCGTGCCGTGCTCCTGGCCCCGGTGGCCCCGCACATGCTCTTCGACCGCACGCTGGTGCTCCGGCCGGACTGCGAGGTCCGCGTCACGGTGGCCGGCGGCCGCACCGCAGGGCTGTCGGTCGACGGCCGGGGGAGCGACCCGCTGCAGCCGGGGGACCAGGTCGTGTGCACCGGCGGGAGCCGGCCCGCCCGCCTGGTGACGTTCGGCGCCAACGACTTCCACTCGGTGCTGCGCCAGAAGTTCGGCCTCTCGGAACGCTGACCTGCCGCGTCGGGTGTGGGTGCCGTCCTCTACGCTCGTCGCAGATGTTGGTGGAGCTTGCGGTCCGGAACCTGGGGGTGATCCCTGACGCCCGTATTCCGTTCGCCGAGGGGCTCGTGGCCCTGACGGGGGAGACGGGTGCCGGCAAGACCATGATCGTCGAGGCGCTCGACCTGCTGGCGGGCGGCCGGGCGGACCCGGCCAGGGTGCGCCCCGGGGCGGACGAGGCCGTGGTCGAGGCGCTGCTGGACCTCGACGGCGAGGAGTTCGCGGTGCGCCGGGTGGTCCCTGCGTCGGGCCGGTCCCGGGCCTACGTGAACGGCGAGCTGAGCACGGCGGCCACGCTCGCCGACCTGCTGGGCCGGGCCGTCGAGGTCCATGGGCAGCACGGCCAGCAGGCCCTGCTGTCGGCGCGCCACCAGCGAGCGGCGCTCGACCGGTTCGGCGGGGTCGACACGGCCGCGCTGCGGACTGCCCGCGAGCGGGTCGCCGAGCTCGCCGACCGGCTCGACCACCTGACGGGTGACGGTCCCTCGCTCGCCCGTGAGGCCGACTACCTGCGGTACCAGGTCGAGGAGATCGAGCAGCTGGCCCCCGAGGCCGACGAGGAGGAGCGGCTCGAGGCCGAGGAGGACCTGCTCGCCGGCGCGGTCGGCCACCGGGACGCGGCGGCGTCGGCCCTGGCGCTCCTGGCCGACGACGGTGCGGCGGCCGAGCTGCTGGCCCGGGCCTCGGGGGCGCTCCGCGACCGCGAGCCCTTCCGGGCGGTGTCGGAGCGGCTGGCGGCCCTGGACGTGGAGCTGGCGGACCTGGTGGCCGAGCTGAGAGGACTGGCCGACGCGATCGAGCCTGACGACGAGCGTCTGGCCGCCGTGCGGGCCCGCCGCCACGCGCTGGTCCAGCTGCGCAGGAAGTACGGCGAGCACCTGTCGGAGGTACTGGTCTTCCTGGACACCGCCCGCGCCCGGCTCGAGGAGCTGTCGTCGGTCGACGCGTCGGCGGAGGCGGTCCGGGCACAGCTCGACGCGGCCCGCACGGAGCTGGCGTCGGTGGCGGCGGAGGTCGGCGCGGCGCGCCGTGCGGCGGCGCCCGGCCTGGCTGCCGCCGTGCGGAGCCACCTGGCGTCGCTCGCGCTGCCCGACGCCCAGGTCGAGGTGGCGGTCGAGGACGGCGAGCTGCCCGGCGCCGGGGACCGCGTCGAGTTCCTGCTCGCCGCGAACCCGGGCGCCCCGCTCGCAGGTCTCGCCAAGGTGGCCTCCGGCGGCGAGCTGAGCCGGGTGATGCTCGCGCTGCGGCTCGTGCTGTCCGGCGGGCCCTCCACGATGGTGTTCGACGAGGTCGACGCCGGCATCGGGGGCACGACCGCGAACGCCGTCGGTGCTGCGCTGGCCGGGCTGGCGGCCGACCGCCAGGTGGTCGTGGTGACCCACCTGGCGCAGGTGGCGGCCTTCGCCGACCAGCAGGTGCAGGTGGCGAAGCACCACGACGGCACGACCACCTCGACGACGGTGACCACGCTCGACGACGACGCCCGGGTGGTCGAGATCTCCCGGATGCTCTCGGGCTCGCCCGACAGCGCGGTCGCGCACGAGCACGCCGTCGAGCTCCTGGCCGCGTCCCGCGGCCGGCAGGGTCGGGTGCGCTGACGTGGCGGACGTGGCATGACCGGCATCTTCCGGCGCCGTGGCGACGCGGCCGAGGCCCCGGAGCTCCTGGTGTCCGGCCCCGCGCGGATCGACCACCGGACCAAGCGGCTGGTCACCCGGCTGGTGCCGGGCGACGTGGCCGTGATCGACCACGAGGACCTCGACCGCATCGCCGCGGAGGGCCTGGTGGCGGCCCGGCCGGCGGTCGTGCTGAACGCGGCGGTGTCGACCACGGGCCGGTACCCCAACGAGGGGCCGCTGCTGCTGCTCCGCGCCGGGATCCCGCTGGTCGACGGACTCGGCCCCGAGGTGCTGTCGGCGCTGGCCGAGGGTGAGCCGGTGGAGGTCGTCGGCGGGGTCGTGCGCCACCACGGCGAGGACCTTGCGTCCGGCACCGTGCAGTCGGAGGAGATGGTCCTGTCCGTGCACGCCGAGAGCCGGGCCCGCATGGGCGAGGAGCTCGACCGGTTCGTGGACAACACGGTGGAGTACGTCGAGCACAACCGGGACCTGCTGGACGACGACCTGGAGATCCCCGACCTGGGCCTGGACTGGCGGGGCCGCCACGTGCTGATCGTGGTCCGCGGCAGCGACTACAAGGAGGACCTGGCCCACCTGCGGCAGTCGGGGTACCTCCGCGAGATGAAGCCGGTCATGGTCGGCGTCGACGGCGGGGCCGACGCCCTCATCGAGGTCGGGGTCACCCCCGACGTCATCATCGGCGACATGGACTCCGTCTCGCCGGAGGCGCTGCGCTGCGGGGCCCAGCTGGTGGTGCACGCCTACCGGGACGGCCGGGCCCCGGGAGCGCAGCGCCTGGAGGACCAGGGTCTGGCGCACCACCTGTTCAAGGCCTCGGGCACCTCGGAGGACATCGCCATGCTGATGGCCTTCGAGATGGGGGCCGAGCTGATCGTGGCCGTGGGGACGCACTCCTCGATGGTCGACTTCCTCGACAAGGGACGCGCCGGCATGGCCTCGACGGTGCTGGTCCGCATGAAGGTGGGCCCGATCCTGGTGGACGCCAAGGGCGTGAGCCGCCTCTACCAGGGCCGTGTCCGCAAGCGTGACCTGCTGATGCTCGTCGCGGCGGCGCTGTTCGCCATGTTCGTCGTGGTCGTGGTCAGCGAGCCGATCCGGCTGCTGCTCCGCGCCAACTGGGTCCTGCTCACCGGCGCGGTGCTCCCGCACGTAGCCGGTGCAGGACCGTTCGGAGGACTTGTCCCATGATCAACCTGCGGTTCCACCTGGTCAGCCTGGTCGCCGTGTTCCTGGCGCTGGGCCTGGGCGTCACGATGGGCGCCTCGTTCGTGAACCGGGCCACCGTCGACACCCTCCGCGACCGCGTGGACGCGGTCGAGAACAGCTACAAGGACCGGGGCGCGCTGCTCGACACGCTGAGCAAGCAGCTCCAGGACGTCGACGGCTCGGCCGAGCAGCTCGTCGGTGCCGAGAGCCCCGTCCTGCCCGGCCGCCTCGCCGACCGGCCGGTCGTGCTGGTCCTGCCGGCGGGGCTCGCCCCCGACGCCCTGGACCCGACCGTCGTGTCGATGGCGGCCGCAGGTGCCGAGCTGCCCGGCTCGGTCCGCCTGGCCCCTGCGCTGGACCTGGACGACCCGGCCCTGCTGGCGCGGGTGAAGGAGCGTCTGGGCCTGCGGGCGACCTCCCGCAACGAGGTGCGGGCGGCGGTCCTGGAGCAGCTCGGCGGGGCGCTCGCCGTGCTGAGCGCACCGGTCGTGGGGACCAGCAGCACCGTGACGCGGCCCGGAGGGCCGACCCCCGAAGGCGGCGGCTGGGGGGTGGTGGCATGCACCATGGCTGGCTCAGGGCAGGGCCAGACCATCGGTCATGGCCATCAGGCTGAGGCGTCGCGCCGCAGCCAG
>CAIYXG010000086.1 GCA_903930035.1 uncultured Actinomycetes bacterium
ATGAGCAGGACGATCAGGATGATGACCGGGTCCTTGAAGTCGCCGACCGCGGCGGAGAGCACGGCGGCACCGAGCAGGACGTAGACGAGCAGGTTGCGGAACTGGTCCAGGAACTTCAGCCAGCCCGGCCGGCGGGGCGGCTCGGCCAGCTCGTTGCGGCCGTGGACCTCGAGCCGGCGGGCGACCTCGTCGGCGCCGAGCCCGTCCACCGGGTTGACGTCGAGGTCGCGGGCGACCTCGGCGGCGGACGGCCGGAACCACCGGCCCTCGTCGCTGGTGAGCACACGCTGCGCCTGGTCGTTGTCGGTGCTCGCTGGCCGGTCGGCCGATGGCGGCGGGGTGTCCACTCACGTCTCCGTCGTCGAAGTTGTCGGGAGCCTACGCAGTGCGTCGGCCCGTGCCCCGGCGAGCCTGGACGGACGCCGGGGAACACAGGAACTCTAATTCATGCTTCGGGCGCCGGTGTCCGGTAGGGTCGGATTGTGAGCACTTCCTGGACGTTCCTGACGAACCACGCCCACGTCCTGCTGCTGCTGAACGAGGACGCCGACCTGCGGCTCCGCGACCTGGCGACCGCCGTCGGCATCACCGAGCGGGCGGCACAGCGGATCGTGAGCGAGCTGATCGAGGGCGGCTACCTGACCCGCCAGCGCGTCGGCCGGCGCAACTCCTACACCGTGCACCCCGGCGTGCCGCTGCGCCACCCGCTGGAGCAGGGCAGCACGATCGGCGACCTGCTCGACGCCGTGACGGCCGACCTCGGCCGGGTCCGGAGCGCCGGCTAGCCGACCCGCTCAGCGGGCAGACGTGGCGGGCAGGGGCGGGGCACTCCGACCATCGCGGCTACTGGGGCCGGGCACGGCGCCGTGCCAGCCAGACGCCTCCCGCCGAGGCGGCCACGGCCAGCGCAGCCCCTGCAGCCAGCAGGCCGACGAGCGTGCCGTTCGCGCCGCCGCAGTCCGGGGCGCCGTTCTCGCAGCCGGTTTGCGCCTGGGGGGCGACGGCCTGACCCGCGCCGGTCGGCTGCGGCGGTCGTTGACCGGCAGGTGGCGTCGGTGCCCGGCCGGGGACCTGCGGGGGCCCGTCGAGGTTGGTGATGGGACGGTTCCCGTCGCACAGCGACGTCCGCAGTCGGTCTCCCTCCCTGGTGGCGACGACGAACATCGGGCTCTCGTCCGAGATCACAGCGCCGCACGACTCGCTCGAGACCGCCGACTCCACCTCGACCCGCGGTCCCACGGACCCCTTGTGCACCAGTTCGACGTCGAACACGTACCGGACCGCATCCGTCGAGGCGACGAGCGGGTCCGGGTCGACCCGCTCGACGAGCGTCCCGGTGAACGACACGTCGGACCGCTCCACTGCCGCAGCCTCCGCGATCGGGCCCGGGCAGGAGCAGGCGCTCGCAACCTCGGCACCGGGGCCCCACGACACTGCCACCGCAGCGAGCACCGCCACTACGACGGCCCCACGGCGAACTGCTGACGTTCCGTGCACCACTCCGCGACCCCTCTCGCCGACCACCCTTGCGGTCGAACCTAGTGGTCGAACCTCGTGGTCGAACGCCGGACGGCCGTGGTTCCCGGCCGACCCGCTCAGCGGGCGCGGTCGCGCAGGACGCCCACCGCCGCCGCCAGGTCGCGGGCCACGGCCGCCTGGTCGACCGAGAGCGTGGCGTCGAGGTAGTCCTCGAGGCCGAGCACGAGCGACACCGTCGCCGTGGCTTGGCCGGTCCACTGGTCGGCCGCAACGCGCACCTCGCCGTGCGACCCGGTGCCCGGGTCCTGCACGGTGGCGGTCGCTGCGGCGCGGTAGGTCAGCGTGGTCGGCACGTGGGCGACCGTCAGGTCGGACGGCGCGGTGGCCACGACCCGGCCGAGCGACATGACGAGCAGGTCGCCGGACGGTCCGTCGAACCGCAGGTCGTGCACCTGGTCCGTGTCGGTCCGGCCGGCGTCGCGGAAGCCGAGCCCGGCCGCCGCGGCCTGGACCGCCACCACGAACTGCTCGTCGACGGACTGGATGCGGGCGCGGTGCTCGGAGCGGAGACGGCTGCGGTCGACGAGCGAGGAGTAGTTCCGGGCTGCGACCGGGTCGAGGGCCGGTGCGGGCTCGGCGGCGGGTGCTGGCGCCGGGACCGCCGGGGCAGGGGCGAAGGGGTTGGCCGCCGGCACGTCGGGGTCGATGCCGCCCGTCACCTGGGCGGGGACCTGCTGGCCGGGGGGCACCTGCTGGCCGAAGGGGTCGGCGGGCGCGGCCTGGGGCTGGACCGGCTCGGTGACCGGCAGGACCGGGGCGGCCGGCTCGACCACCGGCCGGGGGTCCACCGCCGGCTCGACGGGCACGGCGACGCCGCTGCCGGCGTAGAGGTCGGTCGAGTAGTCCTGGCCGGGGTTGGAGAACACGGGGGCCTGCGTCTGGTCGGCCGGGGCGGCCGCGTCGGGCACCGACTGGCCGAACATGCCGAGCTGCGGACCTGGCGACGGGGCCGGGTCGGACGGGGCGGTGTCGGACGGGGCAGGGACGGACGGGGCGACAGCGGCACCGTTGGCCGCCGCGTAGGCGTCACGCCG
>CAIYXG010000087.1 GCA_903930035.1 uncultured Actinomycetes bacterium
CGACGGCACGCAGGAGCGGCGGGACCATCCGCTCGTTCACGTTGCCGGCACCACCGGCCTCGACCACGATCCCGACGGCACCGGCGTGCACCGAGGCCGTCACCAGCTCCGGGTCGACGTCCCAGTGCGACACCAGGACCGGCACCGGGCCGCCCGGCACGTCGCCCACCAGCGGCGGGGCGTCAGGTCCCGGGTGCGTCCACGGCACCAGGGTCCCGCCGGACTCGCCGTCGACCATCCCCAGCACCGGGTAGTTGGGCGACGCGAAGGTGTCGGTCCGGGTGGCGTGCGTCTTCACCACGTGGCGCGCCGCGTAGAGGTGGCCCTCCATGCACACCACCACCCCGTGGCGCGACGTGTGCGTGTCGCGCGCCACCACCAGGGCGTCGGCCAGGTTGTGGGGCCCGTCGTAGTCGGGATCGTCGGCGTGGCGCATGGACCCGGTGACCACCACCGGCACCCCGGCGCCCCGGGCCAGCAGCTCGCAGACCCACGCGGTCTCTTCCATGACGTCGGTCCCGTGGGTGACCACCACGCCGTCGGCACCGTCGGCGGCGGCCTGCCGCACGGCCATGGCGACCGCCACGGCACCGTCGGTGCCCAGGTTCCACGAGCCCGCCACCGGCAGGTCGACCACCTCGACGTCGGCGACGTGCCGCGGCCCGACGCGCTCGAGCAGCTGCCGGCCGGTCAGCGTGGCGGTGGCACGGCCGTCCGGACCGAGCGTGGAGGCGATGGTCCCCCCGGTGGCGATCAGCACGACGGGCATGGGACGGATCGTAGGGCCGGGTTAGCCTTCCCCCGTGCCTGCCGCACCCGGCGGGCGACCAGTGCGGAGGCTCCCATGGCACGACTCGACCTTCCCCCCGGCGACGGCGACGAGCTGCTGCGCCTCTACGGCCTGAGCCCCAAGATGGGCGGGGCCGCCGGTGCGTTCACCGGCGCCGTCTACGGCGACTCGATCCTGCCGACCCGGCTGTCGGAGCTGGCACGGATCCGGATCGCCAACGTGAACCAGTGCATGGTCTGCCTGGACACCCGTGCGGTCTCGGACCCGAACGGCCTCACCGAGGACGAGTACCTGGGCATCGAGGACTGGCGCACCATGGCGTCGCTCGACGACCGGGAGCGGATCGCCGTGGAGTTCGCCGAGAAGTTCGCCACGGACCACCTGTCGATGGACGACGACTTCTGGGCGCGGGCCCGGGCGCAGCTGTCGGACCAGGAGCTCTTCGAGCTCGGCGTGTGCTGTGCCAGCTGGCTCGGGCTGGGCCGGATGACGCAGATCTTCGACGCCGGCGTCTCCTGCCGCATCGAGCTCTGAGCCGGGTCCCGGGGCGCCGGCCTGAGAGCCTGCTCGGGCCCCGGCCCCGGCGAGGGACCGCCTCGGTAGCCTCGGCCGGGTGACTCCGGTGAGAACTGCGCAACGACTGGTCCCGCTGCTGCTCGTGGCAGCGCTCGCCGCGGGCGCCTGCTCGTCGGGCTCGGAGGACCTGGCGTCGCGGACCTCGGGGTCCCGCGCCGACCGCAGCACCTCGACGACCGCGCCCGGCGCCCTGCGCTGGTCCCGCTGCACCGACGACCTGGCCGCGGCCGCCGGCCTCCGGTGCGCCACCCTCAAGGTCCCGCTCGACCCCGCGAGGCCCACGGGCCCGACCATCGACCTGGCCCTGGCGAAGCAGCCGGCCACGGGGGCGCCGTCGGAGCGGATCGGCTCGCTCGTCATGAACCCGGGCGGGCCGGGCGCGTCGGGCATCGAGTTCCTGGCCAGCGCCGCCGGCCAGCTGCCCGACGAGGTGAAGGAGAAGTTCGACCTGGTGAGCTTCGACCCGCGCGGCATCGGCGCCAGCACCCCCGTCCGGTGCCTGACCGACCGCCAGAAGGACGCCCAGTTCGCCGGCGACCTGAGCCCCGACACCCCCGCCGAGGTCGACAAGGCCTTCCAGGACACCGCCGAGTTCCGGGAGGGCTGTGCGTCGCGCAGCGCCGAGCTGCTGACCCACATGAGCACGGCCGACGTCGCCGAGGACGTCGAGCAGATCCGCGCCGCGCTCGGCGACGACAAGCTGACCTTCCTGGGGTACTCCTACGGCACCTCGATCGCCGCCACCTACGCCACGCTGCACCCCGACAAGGTGCGGGCGCTGGTGCTCGACGGCTCGATCAGCCCGGACGCCGGCGACGAGGCCACCACCCTGGCCCAGATCAAGGGGTTCGAGCGCACGCTCGGCAACTTCGTGACGGCGTGCAACGCCGCGACCAGCTGCGCGCTCGCCCCGGACGCGGCGGGCGCCATCACCGCCGCCCGCAACAGCCTGGACGCCGACCCGGTGACGGTCGGGACCGGGGCCCGGGCCCGGACGCTCGGCCCGGACCAGTTCGACATCGGCCTGGCCACCGCCCTCTACGA
>CAIYXG010000088.1 GCA_903930035.1 uncultured Actinomycetes bacterium
CCCTCCGGCGCCACGTGGTAGCTGTTGTGCGTCCCGAGCGCCTGCACCTCGTTGATGCGCACCGTGTCGTCGCCGACGGGGACCGGGGCCTCGTTGCCGCCGGACCCGGTGCCGCCCCCGCCGCCGTTGGCCGGCGGCGAGCTGCACGCCGCCACGCCAGCGAGCGCCAGGACGAGCGCCGTGGCGGCCAGTGGACGTCGGGCCGTCCGGATTCCTTGCAGCATCGTTCGCCCTTCTCGGCCGCCCCCTGGCGCCCCGCGCCATGGTGGCAGCAGCACTGCCGACCGGCAACCTGCTGTTCACCTGCGCGCCGCCCGGCGCCCGCGGGGAGCGGGGGGGGCCGGGACGTGCGCAGCGGTTGTGCGGCGAGCCGGGATGTGGGCTACGTCCCGGGGTTCTGGAAGGCTGTCGCGCATGGATGTGGCTGCCTGGCTGGAGGGGCTGCCGGCCCCCGAGCCGGACAGCGCCGAGTTCCTGGACGAGGTCCGCGCCGACCTGGAGGCGACGGCCCGCTGGTGCGTCGCCGAGCTGCCGCCGGAGGCGCTCCCGCTCCGGCTCCCCAAGTCCCGCCTGGCCGACCTGGGCCGCTGCGAGCGCCTGGCCACGGCCCGGTTCGAACGGCCCCCGGTCGACGAGGAGATGACCGAGGCCCTGTTCCGGGGCGTCGCGCTCGACCGGCTCGTCGTCCACCAGCTCGTGGCCGGCCGGCTGCTCGACCCCGTGGCCGAGCTGCGCGGGGCCCTGGCCGCCGAGGGGGAGTGGGCGGCGCTCGACCACCTGGACGCCATGGACGACGTCGAGGCCCAGGCGGTGCTCTGGCCGTTGGTCGGGGCCGTCACCGACGCGTGGTCGGCGATCGACGCCTCGTGGGTGCCGCGCACGCAGGCCCCGGCCATGCTGTCCCTCGCCGACGGTGCGGTGGTCTGCTCCGGGGTGCTCGACGTCGAGCTGGGCGGTCCGGTCGCCGACCGGCCGGGCGCCGTGGTGGAGGTCAAGTCTGGCCGGCCGTCCGCGGCCCACGCCGACGAGGTCTACCTGTACGCGCTCGTCGTGGCGCTCCGGGACCGGGTCGTGCCGGCCCAGGTGGCGCGCTGGTACCCGGGCGGCGACCCGGTCGGGCTGCCGGTCACGACCGCCGTCCTGGAGACGGCGGCCCGGCGGCTGGGCGACGGCATCGAGCAGTGGGCGTCGCTGCGGGCCGGGCGCCCCGCCCAGGAGCACCCGGGCTGGTGGTGCCGGTTCTGCCCCGACGCCGAGGACTGTCCGAGCGCCCGGACCGACGCGCCGGTCGACGAGGACGAGCTCGAGGGCGAGCTGGCCGACGGGTTCGCCGCCGACCCGGCCGACCTGGGGGACGACCGTGACGACTGAGGAGGACCCGGCCCTGGACGACCCGGTGCTCGACGGCGCGGACCCGGATGGCCGGCACCCTGATGACCGGCACCCTGACGACCGGGACGAGGACGGTCCGCACGGCGGCGCCGGCGAGGAGCCGGACGACCCGTCGGCCGACGGTGGCGGGACCACCGCCGAGGTGGCCCTCCCGGCGCCCCGGCCGGTGGTGGTCGTCGACGGCCTCGACCGCGACGCCCGCCGGGAGATCGGCGCGGACTACCGCTCCCGGCTCCTGGACGTCGCGCAGCAGGTGCTGGGCGACCGGTTCCTGGTCGACCCGGGGGACCGGTCGAGGCCCGACGTCTACCGGGACGGCCTGGTGCTCGACGCCTTCGACGTCACGGCGCGCTGCCCCCGCCGGTTCGCCGGCCCGTCCGACGACGCCTACCGGGACTCGGTCCGGAACGGCCGGCGCCGCGTGGCCCTGGTGGCGCTGCGCCACCTCTCGGCGCACGGCGGCACCCCGGCCGAGGCGGTCCGTGCTGCGATGGCCGACCGGTCCGAGTGGCCGGTCGGGCTGGCCCGCTGGTTCGAGGAGCTCGACCGCGGCGGCCGCGTCGCGCTGGCCGCGGCGGCCACGACCTGGGTGGTCGGTGCGCTCCGGCTGGTGGGGCACGGGCCGGGCACCCAGTGGCGGCCGCCCTTCCCGAAGCCCTCCTGGACCCTGCCGGGACGGCTCGTGCGGGTCAGCGCCGCCGTCGACGCGACCGCCGGCAACGCCGGGTCCGGCGACCGGCTGCTGGTGCTGGCCGACCGTGCCCCGGCCGCCGAGGACCGGCTCCGGGCCGGGTTCGTGTCGCTGGTCTGGACGGTCGGCAAGGGCGAGGCGCCGGTGCGCGTCGCCCTGGGCTCGCCCGCCACGGGCACCATGCAGCGGCTCACGGTGGACACCGCCCTGCTCGACCTGGCCCTGGACCGGACCGAGGAGCTGCTCGGGTACCTGGCCGAGCCCCAGGGCGCACCTGCGGTCCCGGGCCGGTCGTGCGCCCTGTGCGACCTGCTGGAGGACTGTCCGGCAGGGCTGCGTCAGCTCTCGGCCGGCCCGTCGCCCGCAGCAGGGCCGTCGGCACCCTCCACCGGCGACCCGACGATGTAGATGAGGCTGCCGGTCGCCACCTTGACGGCCGACGCGGTCCGCACCTCGACGTCGCAGAACACGACCCGTCGTCCGCGGCGGGTGACCCAGCCCTCGGCCACCAGGTCCTCGGAGCGCACCGGCCCCAGGTAGCGGACCGACATCTCGATGGTCGAGAACATCCGCGGGTCCTCGTAGGCCGTGCCGATCGCCGGGACCACGACCGTGTCGATCAGGGTGGCGATGGCACCGCCGTGCATCAGGCCCTGGGGCTGGTTGAGCTCGGGCCGCCCCGGGAGCCGCATGCGGGCGTAGTCGCGGCGCAGCTCCTCGACCTCCACCCCGACCAGGTTGGGGAAGTACGTCTGGTCCGGCCAGCTGCCGAACGACGACCACCGCTCGAGCACCGAGCGGGGCAGCAGGTCGAACTCCTCGGCGCGCCACGACGTCATCTGCAGAGTCTTCCACGGCCGCCCGCCGCTGCGTACTGCCGACGGTCGACGGCCACCTCCGGTTCAGCCGGTCCCCGGCCCTCCCTGTACCTTTGGCGCCGCAACCCCACCACGGGCACCGGACCTGCCGGTGCCGTCCCGGAAGGACGAACATGGCCGAGGCCTACATCATCGACTCGATCCGCACCCCCGTCGGCAAGCGCGGCGGCGGCCTGTCCCAGGTGCACTCGGCCGACCTGGGTGCCCACGTGCTCAAGGCCCTCATGGACCGCACCGACGTCGACCCGGCCCTGGTCGAGGACGTCGTGTTCGGCTGCCTCGACACGATCGGCTCGCAGTCCGGCGACGTCGCCCGGACCTGCTGGCTCGCCGCCGGTCTGCCGGAGGAGGTCCCCGGGACCACCGTCGACCGTCAGTGCGGTTCGTCCCAGCAGGCGGTGCACTTCGCCGCCCAGGGCGTGATGTCGGGCACGCAGGACCTGGTCGTGGCCGGCGGCGTGCAGAACATGTCGGCCATCCCGATCTCCTCGGCGATGCTGGTGGGCGAGCAGTTCGGCTTCCCCGACCCGTTCTCGACCTCGCCGGGCTGGGTGGCCCGGTACGGCACCCAGGAGGTCAGCCAGTTCCGCGGCGCCGACATGATCGCCGAGGACTGGGACATCTCCCGCGAGGACATGGAGGCCTTCTCGATCGAGTCGCACACCCGCGCGATCGCCGCCCGGGCCGAGGGCCGCTTCGAGACCCAGATCGTCCCGTTCGGCGAGATGTCCCAGGACGAGGGCCCCCGCGAGCCGAACCCCGAGAAGATGCGGTCGCTGCCGACCCTGGCCGAGGGCGGCCGGGTCACGGCGGCGGTGGCGTCGCAGATCTCCGACGGTGCCGCGGCGATGCTCGTCGCGTCGGAGCGGGCGGTGCAGGAGCACGGGCTCACGCCCCGCGCCCGGATCCACCACCTGTCGGTGCGCGGCGAGGACCCGATCCGCATGCTCTCCGCCCCGATCCCGGCCACCCGCTACGCGCTCGAGAAGGCGGGCATGACCATGGACGACATCGACCTGGTCGAGATCAACGAGGCGTTCGCGTCGGTGCCGCTCGCCTGGATCAAGGACCTCGACGTGGACCCGGCGAAGGTCAACGTCAACGGCGGTGCCATCGCGCTCGGCCACCCGCTCGGCGCCACCGGCGTCCGGCTCATGACCACCCTCCTCTACGAGCTGGAGCGCACGGGCGGCCGCTACGGCCTCCAGACCATGTGCGAGGGTGGCGGGCAGGCCAACGTCACCATCATCGAGCGCCTCTAAGTGGACTTCGAGGACTCTCCCGAGCTGGCCGCGTTCCGGGCCGAGGTCCGCGACTTCCTGGACGCCCACGCCCAGCTGCGCCACGGCGACGACCGCGACTGGTCCCGCAACGGCGCCGCGCTCGACCCCGAGGTGGCGGCGGACTACCGGCGCCGCTGCGTCGAGTGGCAGGGACTGCTCTACTCGTCGGGCTGGGCCGGCCTGACCTGGCCCACCGCGTTCGGCGGCCGGGGCCTCACGGCCGCCCACCAGATCGTGTTCAACCAGGAGCTGGCCCGCTACGACGCCACCTCCGGGTTCCTCACCGCCGCCATGGCGCTGGTGGGCCCGACGCTCATGGCCCACGGCTCCGCCGAGCAGCAGGAGCGCTACCTCGCCCCGCTGCTGTCGGGCCAGGAGGCCTGGTGCCAGCTGTTCTCCGAGCCGGGCGCCGGGTCGGACCTGGCCGCCCTGGCCACGCGGGCCGTGCGCGACGGCGACGAGTGGGTCGTCAACGGCCAGAAGGTCTGGACCTCGAGCGCGCAGCACGCCGACTTCGGGATCCTCATCACCCGGACCGACCCCGACGTGCCGAAGCACGACGGGCTCACCTACTTCATCGTCGACATGCGGTCCCCGGGCGTGGACGTCCGGCCGCTCGTGCAGGCGCAGGGCGTCGCCCACTTCAACGAGGTGTTCCTCGACGACGTCCGGGTCCCCGACGCCAACCGGGTCGGCGAGGTCGGCGGCGGCTGGAAGGTCGCCCGCACGACGCTGCGCAGCGAGAGCTCGATGATCTCGGGCGCCGGCCAGGCCACCAACTTCGGCGCCGTCCTGTCGACCTGCCGACGGCTGGCGCGCACCGGCGACCCGCTGGTCCGCCAGGAGCTGGCCAAGGTCTTCACCGACGAGCAGATCATGAAGTGGATGTCCATGCGGACCCAGACCGCCGTCATGACCGGCCGCAAGGAGCTGGCGCTCCACGGGTCGCTCCTCAAGAACTTCTTCACCCGTGCCCTCACGCGGCGCGTGAACCTGGCGGTCGACGTCGAGGGCGCCGAGGGGATGCTCTGGACCGACGCCGAGGGCGAGGGGTTCTGGCAGTACCAGTTCCTCAACCAGTTCGCCCCCAAGATCGGCGGCGGCACCGAAGAGGTGCACCGCAACAACCTGGGCGAGCAGGCCCTCGGCCTGCCCCGCGAGCCGTCCACCGACAAGGACGTCCCGTGGAGCCAGTCCAAGCGGGCCTGAGCCCGGCAGCCCGTGCGACCGACCGACAGGAGACTCCGATGATGCTCGACGGCAAGGTGGCGGTGGTCACCGGGATCGGCCCCGGGATGGGGCGGGACATCTCGCTCGGACTGGCCCGGGAGGGCGCCGACGTGGTGCTGGTGGCAAGGTCGGACCGGGTCGTGCCGTCGGTGGCCGCCGAGGTCGAGGCGCTCGGCCGACGGGCGTTCCCCGTGTACGGCAACATCGCCAAGGCCGACGAGTGCGCCCGGATGGCCGAGGAGATCACCGCGGCGGTGGGCGACAAGGTCGACGTCCTGGTCAACTCGGCGTTCCACGGGGGCCAGCACGAGCGGTTCGAGGACGCCGACCTGGCCAGGTGGCACCGGCCGATGGACGTCAACTACTTCGGCACGCTCCAGTTCACCCAGGCCGTGCTGCCCGCCCTCAAGGCGGCCGCCGCCGACTGCGGCGACGCCCGCATCGTGAACATCAACACGATGTCCGTGCAGCTGCTCGAGGCGCAGGCCGGCTCGTACGCCGGGTCCAAGGCCGCCATCGGTGCGGTCACCAAGACGCTCGCCCGCGAGCTCGGCCCCTACGGGATCCGGGTGAACTCGGTGCACCCCGGGTACATCTGGGGCGACAGCGTGAAGATCTACTTCGAGTGGCAGGCGTCGGAGCGCGGCGAGGGTGCCACGTGGCAGGACGTCTACGACGAGCGGGCCGCCGAGACCTGCCTGGGGTACCTGCCGCACTCGTCGGAGATCAGCGGGGCGGTCGTGTTCTTCGCCTCGCCGCTCGCGAAGTGCGTCACGGGCACGGCGCTGCCGGTCAACGCCGGCCACTGGATCGCCCCGGCGGGCTGACCGCTACTTCTTCTTGCTCTTCAGCGCCTTGACGGTGCCGGTGTCCTTGCCGCGGCGGTAGCCGAGCCCGCCGCCCACGACCACGCCCAGGACGCTCGCCACCAAGAGCGCCACCCAGACCGGCAGGTCCTGCTCCCACCAGAGGAACTCGATCGTCGCCGTGTGCCGGTTGGACAGGATGAAGAGCACGGCGACGACCAGCCCGACCACGGTCGCGACCGCCCTCGGCGTCCACTGCATCTTCTGGCGGCCGTGGACCACGCCGTGGTCGTCGGGCCGGGCGGGGTCGTGCCGGGGTGTGTCCATGGTGCTGTCTCCTCGGGCGTCGGCCGGTCAGGTCGGGTAGGGCTTGGCGCCCCCGTGGTCGGCGGACCACTCCTCGATGGTCGCGAACATGCGGGCGGTGTCGAACAGGTCCATCTGCCGGGAGATCCTGCCCCCGCCGGCGTAGGTGATGACCGACGCCCCGGGCACGTCGTAGAAGGTGCCGTCGGGGCGGGTGCCGGGCAGTCGGTTCATCCAGTGGTTCAGGATCGTGCCGGAGCCGGTGTCGAAGGCCACGGCCAGGATCGGGAACTCCCAGTCCTCGAGCCCCCGCATGGAGTCCGCCAGGAACTTCCGGATCGTGGGCAGGCCGTGCTGCCAGCCGTAGACGGAGTCCAGGTAGGACGCGTCCTCGGTGAACAGGTCGCCCAGGCCCACCCAGTCGGCGGCCTCGTGCAGGGCGCGATGGCGCGCGTAGAGCGCCTCCAGCTCGGCGAGCTCGACGGCCATGTCAGGCCCCCTTCCGTCCGGCGACGAGCGACTGCTGCTCGTCGAGCACCTTCAGGACCGTGTCCCGGTCGGCGGACGGGACGCGGAAGACGCACTCCGTGACGCCGACCGACTCGAAGTGGTCCAGCTTCTCGTGGGTGGGCAGCGACCCGAAGGGCACCACCCGGAGGGTGGCGGGGTCGCGGCCGGCGTCCTCGAACGCGGCGCGCAGCTGCGGGACCGCCTCGGCGAGCCCGGCGCCGCCGATCGGGATCCACCCGTTCCCGTACTCGGCGATGTGGGCGAACATCTTGGGCCCGGCGCCGCCGCCGACCAGCACGGGGACCGGGGTGGCCGGCTTGGGCCACGACCAGGTCGGGGGGAAGGCGACGTGCTCGCCGTCGAACGATGCCACGTCGTCGCGCCAGAGCGACTGCATGGCCAGCACGTGCTCCCGGGCGTGGGCCCGGCGCGTGCGGTACTCGACGCCGTGGTCCTCCATCTCGTCGGCGTTCCACCCGAACCCGGTGCCCAGCTCGAACCGGCCGTCCGACAGGTTCTGGAGGGTGGCGACGGCCTTGGCGGTGACCAGCGGCTCGCGCTGGGCCGGCAGCAGGACCCCGGTGCCCAGGTGGACCGTCGAGGTCCGTGCCGCCGCGGCGGCCAGCGCCACGAGCGGGTCGACCGACCGCTTGTACTCCTCGGCCAGCTCGGCGTCGCCGGTGGGCGGGGGCGTGCGGCGGCTCGTCGGGATGTGCGTGTGCTCGGGGATCCACACCGAGTCGAACCCGCGGGCCTCCGCCTCGACCGCAAGGTCGGTCACGGTCATCGAGAGGTCGGTGGCGAACATGGTGACGCCGAAGCGCATGCGTGGCTCCCGGTCGGTCGGTCCTGCCCGGGCAACGTACTCGTCGGCGCGTGCGGCGCGGGTGCCCGGGCCGCACGGCGCTGGTTGGTGCCCCATCTGAGGGTGTGTCAGATTCTCGGCATGGGTATCTGTGACGGACGTGTAGCCATCGTGACGGGCGCAGGTCGCGGCATCGGCCGCGAGCACGCGCTCGAGTTCGCCCGCCAGGGCGCCAAGGTCGTGGTCAACGACCTGGGCGTCGCACCGGACGGGACCGACCCGTCCAACACGCCGGCCAACCAGGTGGTGGCCGAGATCATCGACCTGGGCGGCGAGGCCGTCGCGTCGGACCACGACGTGGCCGACTGGGACCAGGCCGCCGCCATGGTCCAGCTGGCCCACGACTCGTTCGGCAGCCTGGACGTGGTGGTGAACAACGCCGGGATCGTGCGGGACCGCATGTTCGTGAACTCCGAGGAGTCGGAGTGGGAGGCCGTGCTGCGGGTCCACGTCATGGGCCACGCCGCCCCGGCCCGCCACGCCGCGGCCTACTGGCGCGTGAAGGCCAAGGCGGGCGAGCCGGTCTCGGGCCGCATCATCAACACGTCGTCGGGCGCCGGGCTGATGGGCTCGATCGCCCAGGCCGCCTACTCGGCCGCGAAGGGTGCCATCGCCAGCCTGACCCTGGTGCAGGCCGCCGAGCTCGGCCGCATCGGGGTGACCGCGAACGCCATCGCCCCCGCCGCGCGCACCCGCATGACCGAGGAGGCGTTCGCCGAGATGATGGCGACCCCCGAGGAGGGCGCCTTCGACGCCATGGACCCCGCCAACGTGTCGCCGCTCGTCGCCTGGCTCGGCTCCGAGGCGTCGGCCGGTGTGACCGGACGGGTCTTCGAGGTCGAGGGGGGCATCATCGGGGTCGCCGAGGGCTTCCGCCACGGGCCCCGGGTCGACAAGGGCGCCCGCTGGGACCCGGCCGAGGTCGGCGCCGTCGTCGCCGACCTGCTGCGCGAGGCCACGGCACCCACGCCCGTCTACGGCACCTGAGCCGACCGGCCCCCGTACGCGCACGGGCCCCGCGCACGGCGCGGGGCCCGTTGCCGTTCTGGGACGAGGTGGTCAGCTGAGGCGCTCGACCACCATGGCCATGCCCTGGCCGCCACCGACGCACATGGTCTCCACGCCGAACGTCTTGTCGGACTCCTGGAGGTTGTGGATCAGGGTGGTCATGATGCGGGCGCCGGTCATGCCGAACGGGTGGCCCAGGGCGATCGAGCCGCCGCGGGTGTTCAGCTTCTCCATCGGGATGCCCAGGTCACGGGCCGACGGCAGCACCTGCGCAGCGAAGGCCTCGTTGATCTCGAACAGGTCGATGTCGTCGATGCCCATGCCGGCACGGCCGAGGGCCTTGCGCACCGCCTCGACCGGGCCCATGCCCATGATCTCGGGGTTCAGGCCGGTCGCGGCCGACGACACGATGCGGGCGAGCGGCGTGAGGCCGAGGGCCTTGGCCTTCTCGGCGCTCATGACCACCACGGCCGCGGCGCCGTCGTTGAGCGGGCAGGCGTTGGCGGCGGTCACGGTGCCGTCCGGGCGGAAGGCCGGGCCGAGGCCGCTGACCTTCTCCAGGGTGGTGCCGGGGCGGATGCCGTCGTCCTGCGACACGACGCCGTCCGGGGTCTCGAGCGGCGTGATCTCCGCGGCCCAGAAGCCGTTGTTGAGGTTCTCCTCGGCCAGGTTCTGGCTCCGCACGGCGAACTCGTCCTGGTCCTCGCGGCTCACGTTCTTGAACTGCGCCACGTTCTCGGCGGTCTGGCCCATCGCCAGGTAGATGTCGGGCAGGCCCTCGGGGGCTGCCCACACGGGCGCACCGCCGGCGGCGCGCTCGAGGCTGCGGAGCTCGGCCTGCTCGAAGATCGGGTTCTTCGGGCCGTCGGCGAGCTGCAGGTGCATCTGGTTGCGGGAGATGGCCTCGACGCCACCGGCGACGAACACCTCGCCGTCGCCGGCCTTGATGGCGTGCTCGGCCATGCGGATGGTCATGAGCGACGAGGAGCAGTAGCGGTTGACGGTGACGCCGGGGACGTCGTCGAGGCCGGCGAGCACGGCGGCGACGCGGCCGATGTTGTGGCCCGCCTCGACG
>CAIYXG010000089.1 GCA_903930035.1 uncultured Actinomycetes bacterium
ACGCCGGCGTCACCTACGTCGACGTGTGCGACGACCTCTCCGCCACCCGGGCCCAGCTCGAGCTCGACGGTGCCGCCAGGGCCGCCGGGGTGCAGGCGCTCATCGGCATGGGCAACTCGCCCGGCCTGGCCAACATCTTCGTGAAGATGTGCGCCGAGATGTTCCTGGACGAGGTCCGCTCGGCCGACATCATGCACATCCACGGCGGCGAGCCCGACGAGGGCGCGGCGGTCCTGAAGCACCGCGTCTGGGCCATGGTCAACGACGTGCCGCTGTTCGTGGACGGCGAGTTCATCTCGGTCCGCATGCTCGAGGACGACGCCCGGCCGTACATCTCGGAGCAGGAGTTCATCGGCGTCGAGGGCACCTACCCGGTGTTCCCCTACCCGCACCCCGAGGTCATCACGCTCCCGCCGGTGTTCCCGACGCTGCGGCGGGCCACCAACCTGGGCGTGATCTTCCCGCTGCCCTACTTCCAGATGACGCAGGACCTGGTGGCGGCCGGCATGGGCTCCGAGGAGCCGCTGACCGTCGGCGACGCAGAGGTCGCGCCCATCGACGTCATGGTCGCCCTGCTGCAGCGCGAGCGGCCCCGACTGCTGGCCGAGAGCGGCGTGACCGGCCCCGGCGGCGCCCTCAAGGTGGTGGTCGGCGGCATCAAGGACGGCGAGGAGCACACCTACGTCTGCACCGTGAGCTCCGAGGGGGCCGGCGCCGGCGAGGGCACCGGCATCCCCGCCGCGCTCGGCGCCATGCTGGCCCTGCGCGGCGGCCTGGAGGGTGGCCCCGGCGTGCACGCCCCGGAGGCGGTCGTGGACGTCACGGCGCTCCTCGAGCTGGCCGGCACCGTGGTGTCGTCCATGGGGGTGGGCGACGGCAGCGGCGTCCCGCTGACGCTCGAGCACCTGGGCCCCGACGGCAGCCACGAGGTCGTGCCGTTCGGGCTCGGCAGCAACTGACCTGACGCCGCCGGCCACGGCCGGCACCACGTCGGGACACGGCACAGAGGCAGGGGGACCATGGAGCACGACGACGACGTCGTCCTGGCAGTCGACCTGGGCACGGGCGGCCCCAAGGTCGCGTTCGTCAGCCTGGGCGGCGAGGTGCTGGACCACGAGCACCACCGGGTCGAGATGACGATGCTCGCCGACGGGGGCGCGGTCGAGGACCCCGACGAGTGGTGGACCGCCGTGGTCACCGCCGGCCAGGAGCTGGCGGGCCGCGCCGCGGTGCACCCCGACCGGGTGGTGGCCGTGGCCTGCACCGGGCAGTGGGGCTCCACCGTGCCCGTCACGTCGTCCGGAGAGGCTGCCGGGCCCTGCATGCTGTGGCTCGACCAGCGCGGCGGCGAGCTGGCCGCCGCCCAGGTGGGCGGGGCGCTGGCGGTCGAGGGCTACGCACCCCGCGCCGCCGTCGAGTGGATCCGGCGGGCGGGCGGGGCGCCGAGCCCCGAGGGCAACGACCCGCTCGGGCACCGGCTGTGGATCCAGCACCGGGAGCCCGACGTGTACCGGGACACGGCGTACTTCATGGAGCCGATCGACTTCCTGAACCTGCGGCTCACCGGGCAGGTGGCCGCCACCCACGCCACCATGACGCTGTGGTGGCTGACCGACAACCGCCATCTGGACCGGCTGGCCTACGACCGCACGCTGCTCCGGCTGGCCGGTGCCGACGAGACCCGGCTGCCCCCGCTGCGGCCCGTCCGGTCGGTGGTGGGCGAGCTGCTGCCCGGCCCGGCCGCGGCCCTCGGCGTGCGTCCCGGCATCCCTGTGGTCACCGGCCTGCCCGACCTGCACACCGCCGGGCTCGGCGCGGGCGCGGTCGAGGACTTCCACGGCCACGTCGCCATCTCCACCTCGGCCTGGGTGGGGTGCCACACGCCGGCCAAGAAGACCTCGCTCGCGCACCAGATGGCCACGGTGCCCTCGGCGCTGCCCGGCCGCTACGTGCTGGCCAACAACCACGAGACCGGTGGCGCCAGCCTGGAGTGGCTGCGCGACCACGTGATCGCCCCCGACGACGGCCTCACCTCTGGCACGCCGTCGCTCGCCGAGGTCGACGAGGTCGCGGCCACCGTGCCCCCCGGCGCCAACGGCGTGGTCTTCGCCCCGTGGCTCAAGGGCGAGCGGTCGCCGGTGCTCGACACGTCCATGCGGGCGTCGTTCCTGAACGTGGGCATCAGCACCACCCGGGCCGACATGGTCCGGGCGCTGCTCGAGGGCGTGGCCCACCAGCTGCGCTGGATGCTCGAGACGTCCGAGAAGGTCGTGGGCTCGCCGCTGCGCGACCTGCGGCTCATCGGCGGCGGCGCGCAGTCCGACGTCTGGAGCCAGGTCCTTGCCGACGTGACCGGGCGCCAGGTCCACCGGGTCCACCAGCCGCTCCTGGCCAACGTCCGCGGCGCGGCGCTCTTCGCCGGGCTGGTGACCGAGCGGCTCGCCGTCGGCCAGCTCACCGACCGGGCCCGGGTGGACGAGGTGTTCACTCCCGACCCCGCCGCGGTCGCTGTCCACCAGGCCGTCCACGCGGAGTTCCTGCGGCTCAACAAGGCGCAGAGGGGCCTCTACCACCGCCTCAACGGCTGAGGACCGGCGCGGGTCAGTCGGTCGGCACCTGGCTGGCGAAGGCGCGGACCCGGTCGATCTCCGCCTGGCGCTCGTCGGTGCCGAACGCGCCCACCAGCTCGTAGTCCTGCGCCAGCTCGGGCCGCAGGTTGCCGTCGTCGTCGAGCAGCCAGGGCAGGCCCTGGGCCAGCCGGCGCGGGATGCGCACGGTGTCGGGCAGCTCGCCGGTGCCGAACAGCCGGTCCCACCAGCCGACCGTCACGCCCTGGTTCGCCATCGGCGCGCCGAAGTGGTGGTGGAAGTGGTGGCGCCGGACCCAGCGCTGGTAGCGGTTGCGGGGCGGCCGCAGGTGGCACATGGCGTGGGTCCACTCGTACGACGCGTAGCCGGAGGCCCAGCCGACGCTGAGGGCCAGACCGACCCACGGTCCGCCCACCCACCAGCCGACCGGGAACCAGACGGCCCCGCCCACCAGGCCGACCCCGATCCACGACAGGACGTGGGTGGAGGAGAACTTCCAGCGGGCCGTCACGTGGTGCGTGAGGTGCTCGCGGCTCATCATCCCCCGGCCCCGGAGCTCGTGCATGGCGAACCGGTGGAGCACGTATTCGGCGAAGTACCAGAGGTTCATCCCCACGACGAACGCCGCAAGGACGCCGACGGCCAGCGCTGCACCGGACATGGCGGCATCGTACGGCGCGGCGGCCGCCACGGCACGGTGGCACCGGGCACCGCTCGCCCCGGCCCTTGGCCCTGGTCGCAGCGGGCGGCAGACTGTCGGCCATGACTGCCGACCGTCCCTCCCCGGTCGTCCACACCCGCCTGGGCGCAGCCCGCGGCGTGTGGCTCGACGACGTCGCCCGCTTCGGCGGCCTGCCCTTCGCCGCCCCGCCGGTGGGCGACCTGCGGTTCCGGCCGCCGGCACCCCCGACGGCGTGGGAGGGCGAGCGGGACGCCACCGGGTTCGGCCACGTGTCGCCGCAGAACCCCTCCATGCTCAACGCCCTGCTCGGCGAGGAGCCCGAGGCGCAGTCCGAGGACTGCCTGTACCTGAACGTCTGGACCACCCGGCCCGGCGAGCCCACGGCCGGACTGCCCGTCATGGTGTGGATCCACGGCGGCGGGTTCGAGATGGGCTCCGGGTCCTCGCCCATGTACCACGGCGAGAAGTTCGCCCGGTCGGGCGTGGTGCTGGTCAGCATCAACTACCGGCTCGGCTCGCTCGGGTTCCTGGAGCTGGGCCACCTCGACGAGTCCTACGCCGGCTCCGGCAACAACGGGCTGCTCGACCAGGTCGCTGCGCTGGAGTGGGTGCGCGACCACGTCGCCGAGTTCGGCGGCGACCCCCGCGACGTGACCATCTTCGGCGAGTCGGCCGGCGCCATGAGCGTGTCGCTCCTGCTCTCCATGCCGTCGGCACGGGGCCTGTTCCACCGGGCCGTGGCGCAGTCGGGTGCGCTCTCTGCCGCCCGCACCCCCGAGCACGCCCGCAAGGACGCGGACGAGTTCCTGGGCCGCGCCGGCGCGACCGACGTCGGCGCCGTGCTCGCGCTCTCCACCGAGGAGCTGCTCGCCGCCCACGCCGCCGTGGCCGCCACCCGGGTCGCCAACCCCGAGCAGGCCATCGCCGAGCACGGCAGCCCGCTGTCGTTCCTGGCGTTCCGGCCGGTGGCCGACGGCCGGGCCGTGCCTGCCGACCCGCTCGGCGCGGTGGCCGACGGTGCCGCCGCCGGGGTGGCGCTCGTGGTGGGCACCAACCTGGACGAGTGGAAGCTCTTCAGCCTGATGGCGGCGCCGGTCCCGGACGAGGCGGCGCTCCGCAGCCGCATGGCGCTGATCGTGGACGACCCCGACAAGGCGGTCGAGGTGTACCAGGAGGCCTACCCGGGCCTGCCCCCCGGCGAGCTCGAGTCGTTCTTCCTGACCGACGAGGTGTTCCGCATGCCGGCCGTCGAGCTGGCCGACGCCCAGGCGCCGCACGCGCCCGTGTTCCAGTACCGGTTCGACTGGAGGAGCCCGGCCTGGGGCGGGATGCTCGGCGCCGCCCACGCCATCGAGATCCCCTTCGTGTTCAACTGTGTCGACGACCCCCGCCTGGCGGTGTTCGTGGGCGACACGCCCCCGGCCGACCTGGCCCAACGGGTGCACGACGCATGGGTGGCGTTCGCCGCCACCGGCGTGCCGACGGTGCGCGGCACCGACGAGTGGCCGTCGCTCGGCACCACCGGCGGCGGACGGCCCGTGCTGCTGTTCGCCGGCGGCGAGGACGGCGCCGACACGGTGGCCGACGACCCCGTCAGCCTGACCCGCGAGTTCTGGGCTCGCCGACCAGCAAGATGGAGCTGGCGGTGTACATCGTCTGCTCTTCGGCAGGGGGTACGGGGAGTTCCGGCTTCCTCGAGGTCGTCGCTGCGCTGCACCAGGTCATGGCGCCGACAGCGTTCTTCCCAAAGATTCGAGCGTTCCTCTACCTGCCAGGTGTGTTCGAACCCACGCTTCAGGTCG
>CAIYXG010000090.1 GCA_903930035.1 uncultured Actinomycetes bacterium
ACCACATCGCTGGCCAACACGCCGGGCACCGAGTCGCACTCGAGCCAGGTGACGCCGTGCTCGAGGCAGACGTCCTCGAACAGCTGCGCCGTGCCGGTCAGGCCACGGAGCGCGTCCTCCGACGCCGGGTCCGCCGGCGCGTCCACCACCACGAACGCGACGGAGACCGCGCGGTGCTCGGCGGTGTCGAGACCGGCCCGCACGTCGTCGCGCAGCTGCTCGGGCACGAACGCGAGCGCCCGGGCCGGTGAGGCTGCGTCGGAGGGCGGCGCCGCCGGGGCGGCGGGCACCGGTGGGAGGACCGCCCGGCGCAGGTCGAGCCGCTGCGAGCCGGTGACGCTCCCGGGCCGCAGCCACGACGGCGGGAGCGAGGCCGCCAGGTGCGGCCCGACGAGCACCTCGCCAGGACGCGCGGCGGCCTCGCAGGTCGCGGCACCGGTGGTGGCCGGACCCATGTCCAGCATGGCCCGGCGCCGGGTACCGACGAGCAGGTGCACGTCGGCCCCCGACTCCACGCCCGCCGACATCCGCAGCCGGACCGGGCCTGCGGGGGTGGGCACCGCCGCCATGCCCCGCACGAACCGCTGCATCGCACCCGCAGCAGCAGCGCCCCGGCAGGCATGGTCGTCACCCGTGAACAGGACCGAGAGGGCGTCGCCGGCAAAGGTCAGGACGTCACCTCCGTGCGCCGACGCGGCAGAGATCAGGCCGTCGAAGACCGCCGAGACTGCCTGCTTGACCGCCTCGGTCCCCTCGGGCCCGGCCTGGCCGAGACGCTCGTTCAGGCGGGTGAAGCCGGTGACGTCAACGACGCAGACCGTCCCGTCGACCACGGCCCGGTCGGGCCCGGCACCTGCGTCGAGCCGGGCGGCCAGTTCGGACGAGTAGGCGGCGGCGTCCACGCCCCATGTTGCCCGACCGGGGCGCAACGGCCCACCCACGCACGGGTGGGCCGCACGACCGCGCCGGAGGGCTCAGCCGGCGACGAGCTCCGCCGCAGGCCCGGCGGCCGGCCGGCGACGGCGCACGACCCGCAGGCCCACCTTGCGCAGCTCCTCGACGGCGACGAACACCAGCGGCACCAGCAGCGCGGTCCGCCACTCCTCCAGCGTGAGGGGGACGGTCTCGAAGATCTTCTCGAAGAACGGGACCTGCACGATCACCACCTGCGCCGCCACGATCGCCACCACCGAGACGAGCAGCGTCCGGTTGGTGAGCGTGTAGCGGTTGAACAGCGACAGGTCCCCCGCCCGCACGCACAGCGCGTTGGCCATCTGGAGGAACACAAAGAGCGTGAACGCCAGCGTGTAGGCGGAGTCCTCGCCCACCTCCCCCGGCCGCTTGGTCGGGTCCAGGGACAGGAACACCCACAGCGTCAGCGCCACCATCACCGCGGCGGTCCAGCAGATGCGGACCAGCCGCCGGCCGGAGAGGATCCGCTCCTCACGGTCGCGCGGCTGGCGGTCCATGACCCCGGGCTTGGGCGGGTCCACGCCCAGCGACATGGCCGGCGGGCCGTCGGCGATGATGTTCACGAACAGCACCTGGATGGGGTTGAAGATCGCCGGGTAGCCCAGCAGCCGGGTCAGCAGGATGGCCGAGAGGGCCGAGATGTTGGTCGCCAGCTGGAACCGGACGAAGGTGACGATGTTGTCGTAGATGGCGCGGCCCCGCTCGACCGCCTCGACGATGGTGGCGAAGTTGTCGTCGGCCAGGATCATGTCCCCGGCCTCCTTGGTCACCTCGGTGCCGGTGATGCCCATGGCGACGCCGATCTCGGCCTGCCGCAGCGACGCTGCGTCGTTGACCCCGTCGCCGGTCATGGCCACGACCTCGCCGAGCGACTGCAGGGCCGTCACCACGCGCACCTTGTGCTGCGGCGACACCCGGGCGCACACGCCGATGTCGTGGACCTGCGCGGCCAGGTCCTCGTCGCTCATGGCGTCCAGGTCCGCGCCGGTCACGACGCGGCCCTTCACGCCGAGCTGCGCAGCGATGGCCCCGGCGGTCGAGGCGTGGTCGCCGGTGATCATCTTCACGGCGATCCCGGCACGGTGGCACTCGGCGATGGCTGCGACGGCCTCGGGCCGGGCCGGGTCCAGGATGCCGACCAGCATCTGGAGGTCCAGGTCGGCCACCTCGGCGGCCAGTTCGCCCGAGTAGTCGGCGGCGTCCACGGGCAGCTCCCGGGAGGCCACGGCCAGCACCCGGAGCCCCTGGGCACCGAGCGCGTCGTTGGCGGCCACGACCTGGTCGCGCACGGCGGCGTCCAGCGCCGACGGCCCGTCGGCGCCGGCCACCGTGGTGCACCGGCCGAGCACGACGTCGGGCGCGCCCTTGACCACGACCAGGGAGCGGCCGGGGCCGGCCGGGTGGAGCGTGGCCATGAACTTGGTGGCCGAGTCGAACGGCACCTCGTCGACCCGGGGCGAGTCGGCCCGCAGCTGCTCGGGGTCCAGGCCCGCCTTGGCGGCCAGCACGACCAGGGCGGCCTCGGTGGGGTCGCCCACGATGGCCGGGGCACCGTCGTCGTCGGTGGTGAGGTGGGCGTCGTTGCAGAGCACGCCGGCCACGAGGGCCGGACGGAGCACGCCCGGTTCGGCGAGCGGGCCGTCGTCGCCGCGGACCACGCCCTCGGTGCCGTAGCCCAGGCCGTCCACGGCGTACATGCGGCCGCCGGCCGCCAGCGCCGTCGCCGTCATCTGGTTGAGCGTGAGCGTGCCGGTCTTGTCGGAGCAGATGACCGTGGTGGACCCCAGCGTCTCCACCGACGCGAGCCGTTTCACGATGGCGTGGTGCTTGGCCATGCGCGACACGCCGATGGCGAGCGTGACCGTGACCACCGCGGGCAGGCCCTCGGGGATGGCGGCGACGGCGAGTGCCACGGCGCCGAGCACCGCCTCGCTCAGCTCGTCGCCCTGGGCCATGCCCACGGCGAAGACCACGAGCACCGCGACGCCGGCGATCAGCGCCAGGCGCTTGCCCAGCCGGTCGAGCTGCTCCTGCAGCGGGGTGACCGGGTTGTCGGTGGACCCGAGCACGCCGGCCAGCTGGCCGACCACGGTCTGCATGCCGGTCTCGGTCACCACCATCTCGGCGCGGCCCCGGACCACGGTGGTGTTCATGTGGCCCAGGTTGTGGCGCTCGGCCAGCGGGACGTCCCCGGTGGCGGTCACCGGCCGGTCGTCCTTGTCGACCGGCACGGACTCGCCGGTCAGCGTGGACTCGTCGACCGACAGCGAGGCGGCGACCAGGAAGCGGCCGTCGGCAGGGATGCGGTCGCCGGCCTCGAGCAGCACCAGGTCGCCGGGGACGAGCTCGGCGGCCGGGACCTCGACGACCTCGCCGTTGCGGCGGACCCGCACGACCAGCTCGAGCATCTTGCGGA
>CAIYXG010000091.1 GCA_903930035.1 uncultured Actinomycetes bacterium
ACGACGAGCTGGACGACGACCTGGACGACGACGACCTGGACGACGACTACGACGACTTCGAGTTCGACGACGGCACCGAGGACGAGTCCGCACCGCTGTCGGTCGTCGAGGGGACCTCGGACGACGCCGCCGCGGCCGCTGCGACCGTCCACGACCTGATCACCCGCATGCGGGAGTCGTCCGGGCAGCCGGACGCGCCGTCCGCCGACGACCTGCCCGCACCGTCGGACTGAGACGGCGCCGGCCCGACCCGCACGTCGTGCGCCGGGTCGGTAGCCTTCGGCGGTGCGCGTTCCAGAGGACATGCCCGGTGAGCCCGTCGTCGGACGGCCCAAGGCCGGTCGGCGGCGGGTCGTGCTGGCCGTCGTCGCCGTGGTGGCGGTGGTCCTGCTCCTGTCGATGCGGGCCATCGCGACCTTCTGGACCGACTACCTGTGGTTCGACTCGCTCGACCTCAACGGCGTCTGGCGCCGGCTGCTCTCGGCCAAGGTGACCCTGGGGGTCGCCGCCACCCTCGTCTTCTTCCTGCTCCTGTGGATCAACCTGCTGGTGGCCGACAAGCTGGCGCCGCCGTTCGCGCCTGCCGTCGGCCCCGAGGACGAGCTGCTCCTCCGCTACCGCGAGCTGGTGGCCGGCCGGCAGCGGATCCTGTGGCTGGTGGTGGCGCTCGTGATCGCCGTGATCCCCGGCGTGAGCGCGTCGGCGCAGTGGCGGGAGTGGCTGCTGTTCCGCTTCGGCGGCTCGTTCGGCGCGAAGGACCCCCAGTTCGGCACCGACATCGGCTTCTACGTCTTCCGGCTGCCGTTCCTCTCGTCGGTGGTCGACTGGCTCTTCGCCTTCCTGGTCGTGACAGCGGTCGCCGTCGGCGTGGTCCACTACCTGAACGGGGCGATCCGCCTGCACCAGCCGGGCAACCGAGTCTCGCCCAACGCCAAGGCCCACCTCTCGGTGCTGCTGGCGCTCGCTGCCCTGGTGAAGGCGGCGGACTACTGGCTCCAGCGGTTCGAGCTCACCACCTCGGGCGGCCGCAGCTTCGACGGGGCCGGGTACACCGACGTGACGGCGACGCTCCCCGCGATCCAGCTGCTGATCATGGTGTCGGTCTTCGCAGCGGTGCTGCTGCTCGTGAACATCTGGCGCAAGGGCTGGGTCCTGCCCGCCATCGTCGTGGCCCTGTGGGCGCTGCTGGTGGTGGTCGCCGGCGGGATCTTCCCGGCCTTCGTGCAGCGGTTCCAGGTCGACCCGGCCGAGCTGGCCAAGGAGAAGCCGTACATCGAGCGCAACATCGAGGCGACCCGTGAGGCGCTCGGCCTGGACTCGGTCAAGCGGGAGGACTTCGACTACTCGCCCAACCTGACGGCGGCCGACGTCGAGGGCCAGCGCGCCAACCTGGAGAACGCCCGCCTGCTGGACCCGTCGATCATCCTGCCGACCATCCAGAACCTGCAGTTCGAGCGGGAGTACTACACGTTCCGCGACGTCGACGTGGACCGCTACGACGTGGGCGGCACCCGGGAGCCGGTCGTGATCTCGTCCCGCGAGCTCAACACGGAGGGCATCTCCAACCCGTCGTGGGAGAAGCTGCACCTGGTCTTCACGCACGGCTACGCCGCCGCGCTCGCCCCGGCCAACAAGGTCAACGACCGCGGCGAGCCCGAGTTCCTGGTCCAGGGCATCCCGGCCGAGGTCACCGACCTCCCGCCGCTGACGCGGCCGGAGATCTACCACGGCGAGGAGATGGGCGGCTACGCCATCGTCGGGACCAAGCAGACCGAGCTCAGCACGGACGACGTCACCACCAAGTACGACGGGAAGTCGGGCGTGGCCCTGAGCTCGGTGACCCGCCAGGCCGCCTTCGCCCTGCGGTTCGGCGAGATCGAGCCGCTCATCTCCAACTACGTCGAGGACCGGTCGAAGGTCATCTACGTCCGGGACGTGGTGGACCGGGTGCGGCAGGCGGCGCCGTTCCTGGAGCTCGACGCGGACCCGTACCCGATCCTGATCGACGGCCGGGTCAAGTACCTGATCGACGGCTACACCACGACCTCGCACTACCCCTACGCGCAGCTGGTCGACGCCGGCGAGGTCGACGCCGGCTCGGCCGGGACCTTCAACTACCTGCGCAACTCGGTCAAGGCGCTCGTGGACGCGTACGACGGCACGGTGACGCTCTACCTGGCCGACGAGCTCTACGGCGCCAAGGACCCGATCATCCGGGCCTACGCGAAGGCGTTCCCGGGCCTGTTCACGACGGAGATCCCGCCGAACGTCCTGGAGCACGCCCGGTACCCGGAGTTCATGTTCAAGGCGCAGACCGCGGTGTGGGGCAGGTACCACCAGACCGACCCGTCGACCTTCTTCAACAACAGCGACCGGTGGGCGGTCGCCCAGCAGCCGCCGGACCGTGCTACGGGTGCCGTGACCGACGTCGAGGCCGTCGCCCCGTCGGGCCAGCAGCCCCGGATCGAGCCCTACTACCAGATGATCCAGGCCGCGCCGGGCGAGGAGCCCAAGTTCGTGCTCACCCGGCCCTTCGTGCTCGCCTCGGGCGACGACTCGGGCCGGAACCTGACCGCGGTGATGTCGGCCAGCAACGACCCCGAGAGCTACGGGCGGCTGTCCGAGCTGGTCATGGTGTCCACCCGCAAGGACGGGACCGTCGAGCGGAACAACTCGGTGGACGGCCCGCTGCAGGCCAACCAGAAGATGGTCACCTACGACCCGGTCTCGTCGTACCAGTCCCTGGTCGGCTCCCGGGGCTCACGGGTGCGGTTCGGCAACCTGCTCATCCTGCCGTTCGGCAACTCGCTGCTCTACCTGCGGCCCGTCTACGCGGCCGAGGAGCAGAGCGGCCGCTTCACGCTGAAGAAGGTCGTGGTGGCCTCGGGCGACAACGTCGGGTTCGGCGACACGCTGGCCGAGGCGGTCCTGGACCTGAACGCCACCGACCAGAACGGTGAGCCCCCGGCCCCGTCGGGCGGCTCGTCCGGAGGGTCGACGACGCCGACCACCGCACCGCCGGCGGTGGACCCGTCGGGCCGCTCGGCCGAGCAGCTGCTCGAGGCGGCCGACAGGAAGTTCACCGAGGCCCAGGAGCAGCTGGCCAAGGGCGACCTCGGTGCCTTCCAGGCGGCGGTCGAGGAGGCCCGGACGCTGGTGCGCCAGGCCGCAGCGGCGCTCGGTGCGCCCCGCGGCAGCTCTGCGCCTGCGGCGGAGGCCCCGGCGACGACCACCACGACCGTGAAGGCCGGCAAGGCCTGACGCGCCCGCCGCTGGCGCCGGGCCCCGGACGGGGTGGGGCGTGGCGGGCGAGGGACTGGCCGCTAGGGTGCCCGCCGTGACGTCGATGCTGCTCGCCGCCTCCGTGCTCGACCCTGCGGAGCTGCTCAAGGCCGGCGGGTTCGCCCTGCTGCTGCTGATCGTGTTCGCCGAGTCCGGCCTGCTGATCGGGTTCTTCCTCCCGGGCGACTCCCTGCTGTTCGTCGCCGGGATGGTGGCCGCCGGGACCTTCGCCGACGCCTTCCCGAAGGCGGGCGAGGTGTCCTTCGGCGTGCCGCTGTGGGTCCTGCTCGCCGGGATCTTCGTCGCCGCCTTCCTGGGGGACCAGGTGGGGTACGTCTTCGGGCGCAAGGTGGGCCCGGCGCTGTTCCGCAAGGAGGACTCGCGGCTCTTCAAGAAGGCCTACGTGGACAAGGCCCAGGTGTTCTTCGAGCACCACGGTCCCCGCGCCATCATCCTGGCCCGCTTCGTGCCGATCGTCCGGACCTTCTGCCCGATCGTCGCCGGCGTCGGCCACATGGAGTACCGGACCTTCGTCCGCTACAACGTCGTGGGGGCCGTCCTGTGGGGCGTCGGCGTGACCCTGCTCGGCTACTTCCTGGGCACGATCCCCTTTGTCAAG
>CAIYXG010000092.1 GCA_903930035.1 uncultured Actinomycetes bacterium
AGGGATCATCGAGGCCTCGGGGGCCATCATGATCGCCCGCGGGGACCTGGGCACCGAGCTCGGGATCGAGGAGCTGCCCCACCTCCAGAAGCGGATCATCCGGGAGTGCATCGCGCTGGGCCGGCCCATCATCACGGCAACGCAGATGCTGGAGTCGATGGTCACGGCGCCCCAGCCCACCCGGGCCGAGGTCTCCGACGTCGCCAACGCCGTGTTCGACGGCTCCTCGGCCGTGATGCTGAGCGGGGAGACCGCCGTGGGGAAGGACCCCGTCAACGCCGTCCGGACGATGGCCAGCATCGCCGCCCGCGCGGACGCGGAGTTCGACTACGAGGGCTGGGCCCGACGGATCCGCCACGTCCGGCGGGAGGCCGTCGGCAGCGGCGAGGCGCGGATCACCGACGCCATGACGGCCGCCACCTGGCGGGCGGCCACCGAGTCGCAGGTCAGCGCCATCATCTGCATCTCGGACTCCGGCTTCACCGTGCGGGCCATCGCCCGGTTCCGGCCCGAGATGCCCATCATCGGGTTCAGCCCCGACGAGCGGACCGTCCGGCAGCTGGCCCTGAGCTGGGGCACGACGCCGGTGGTGACGGGGTCGACCGTGGACAACCTCCGGATGATGGACGAGCTCGTGGCGCAGGCGCGCGACCTGGGCCACGTCCGGTCGGGCGAGCTGGTTGCCGCGCTGGCCGGCGCGGGCGGCCACCGCACGGCCGCCACCGACGTCCTGCGGCTGCTCCGGGTGCCGTGACCGCCGGGCCGGTGCGGCACCGGTCGGTCGTTGCGGGCCTGGCCGTCCAGCGCTGGACGCCCGACGGGCCGCAGGGCCCCTCGGTGCTGCTGCTCCACGGCGCGATGGACCGGGGCGACAGCTTCGCCCGCACGGCCCGGCGCCTGCCCGGGCGGGACGTCGTGGCGGTGGACCGGCGCGGCTACGGGTCGTCGCCCGGCGGGCCGCAGGGCGTCGACGGGCACGCCGCCGACGTCGTGGCCCTGCTCGACGCGCTGGGCGGCGACTGGGTCGTCGTCGGCCACAGCCTCGGGGGCACCGTCGCGCTGGCCGCCGCAGCCGCGCACCCGCCCGGCCTCGTCGCGGTGGCGACCTTCGAGAGCCCCGCGCCGTGGCTCGACCCGCCGTCGGTGGCCCGGGTCGGGGGCGGGGCGCTCGAGGTGGCCGACCGGGACGGCCCGGCCGCCGCGGCCGAGCACTTCTTCCGGAGGATGGTGGGGGACCCGGCGTGGGACCGGCAGGGCCCCGGCTTCCGGGCCGCGCGGCGGGCGGAGGGCCCCGCCCTCGTGGCCGAGCTGCGCGACCTGGCCTCCGGCGACGCGCTGGTCGACCTGTCGGCGGTCGCGGTGCCGGTGCTGGTGGGTCTCGGGGCCGCGCGGGGGGACCTCGCCGAGCAGGGCCGCCTGCTGGCCCGTGCCCTGCTCGACGCCCGGACCTACCAGGTGGCCGGCGCGCCCCACGGCGTCCATCTGGCCGCCCCCGACGCGTTCGCGGCATTTGTGGGCATGGTGGGGGCATGGCACTGAGGAAGCGGCGCACCGCGTTCGTCCTGTCGGGCGGCGGCAACCTGGGCGCGCTGCAGGTCGGCATGCTCCGGGCGCTCGCCGAGGCCGACGTGGTCCCCGACGTCGTGCTGGGCTGCTCGGTCGGGTCGCTCAACGGCGCGGCCTACGCCGGGGCCCCGACGCTGGC
>CAIYXG010000093.1 GCA_903930035.1 uncultured Actinomycetes bacterium
ACATCATCGCCATCAACAAGGACCCGGAGGCCCCGATCTTCTCGGTGGCCGACCTGGGGATCGTCGGTGACGTCAACAAGGTGCTGCCCAAGCTCCTCGAGGCCCTCCAGGCCCGCTGAGCCGGCCCACCGCCGTTCGGACCTCGGCCGTCCTGCTCCACGGAGCAGGGCGGCCGAGTCGCGTACTGCGGCCTTTCCCGGCAGGCCCCGGCGCGCCCAAGATGTGCCCGTGACCTCGTCCCCGCCGCCGCCCGGCGAGCCCCCGCACACCGAGCACGCCCACGTGTGGTCCAACTGGGCCGGCAACCAGACGTGCCGGGTCCCGGTGGTGCGGCCCACGACCGAGGCCGAGCTCCGGCGGGTCGTGGCCGACGCGGCAGAGGGCGGCCGGCACCTCAAGGCCGTGGGCTCGGGCCACTCGTTCACGGGCGTGGCCCTGACCGACGGGCTCATGGTGGCCCTGGAGGACTACGGCCGGGTCCGTGCGGTGGACCGCGAGGCGTGCACCGTCACCGTGGAGGCCGGCTGCCGCCTGCGCGACCTGTCGGAGGCGCTGTGGACCCGGGGGCTGGCACTGCCCAACCTGGGCGACATCGACGTTCAGTCCGTCGCAGGCGCCACCGCCACCGCGACCCACGGCACCGGCCTGGCCTTCGGCAACCTGTCGTCGGCGGTCGTGGGGCTGCGGCTGGTCGACGGCACCGGCGAGGTCGTGGACTGCGACGCCGACCACCGTCCGGAGGTCTTCCGTGCCGCCCGCGCCGGCCTGGGTGCACTGGGCCTGGTGTCGACCCTCACCCTGCAGTGCGTGGCCGCCTTCCACCTGCACGCCGTGCACGAGCCGCGGCCGGTCGACGAGGTGCTCGACGCCTTCGACGACCTGGTGGCCGCGCACGACCACTTCGAGTTCTTCTGGGTCCCCGGCACCCGCTGGGCGCTGACCAAGACCCACCGGCGCAACCACGACCCCGTCGCGCCCCGGTCCCGCAAGGACGCGTTCGTCGCCGACCTGCTGGTCGACAACCTGGGGTTCGGCCTGGCCAACCGGGCCGGCGCCCTGCGGCCGTCGTGGTTCAAGCAGGTGGCCCGGCGCCTCCCGTCGGCCGGCCGGACCGAGTTCAACGACCGCTCCTACCGGGTGTTCGCGTCGCCGCGCCACGTGCGGTTCGTGGAGTCCGAGTGGGCGGTGCCGGTGGAGGCCACGGTCGAGGTGTTCCGCCGGGTCCGGAAGGTGGCCGACGGGCTCGGGTACCCGGTGACCTTCCCCGTCGAGGTCCGCGTGTCCGCCGCCGACGACATCACGCTCTCCACGGCGACGGGCCGCACCACCGGCTGGGTCTCGGTCCACATGTACCGGGGCATGCCGCACGAGGGCTACTTCGCGCAGGTCGCCGACGTGATGGCGGACTACGACGCCCGGCCGCACTGGGGCAAGCTCCACCCACGGACCGCCGCCGACCTGGCGCCGCTCTACCCGGGCTGGGACGAGTTCCAGGAGGTGCGGGCCCGGCTCGACCCGCACGGCACGTTCGACAACGGCGAGCTGCGCCGGGTGCTCGGGCCCGTCGGCGGCTAGCTGCTGGGTGGGCGCTGGGCTACAGGACCGGTGGGTCGACGGCATCCAGCGCCTGTCCTGCTGGGTGGGCGCTGGGCTACGGGACCGGTGGGTCGACGGCGTCCAGCGCCCAGGCCAACCCGTCCTCGGGGTCCTCGACCGCCAGACGGCACTCCCACCCGCCGACGTGGTCGTCGGCCGTCCACCGCCACCAGCGGAGCTCCTCGGCCGCCGGTCCGGGGTCGTCGGGCCAGTCGTCGGCGGTGCCGGCGAGCGTGGCCAGCACCCACCAGGCGTCGAAGCGGCCCGCCGCCGCGCCGCGCCGCCGGCCACGGGCCCCGCCCGACGCCGCGGCCCAGGCCAGGAGCTCGGCCGCGCCAGTGACCCCCACCTCGGCCCAGCGGGCCCCGGCGACGCCCAGCGTGGCCATCGCGTCGGCGGCGGTGCCCTCGACCCCCACGGCGCGCACGGTCGCCTCGCCCTGGGAGCTCCAGTGGCGGACCGCGTCGGTCAGCGCCCGGCGGCCGTCGGCGGCGTCGCGGTCCTCGTCCCGGGGCGAGCCGACGGGCACGGGCACGGTGCGGGGGAGGGGGGACGGCTCGTCGGGCCGCACGCCGTCGGTGCGGTACTCGACCAGTGCGTAGCCGGGCTCCCAGGCCCGCAGGTGGCCGGGCAGGTCGCCCGTCAGGACCTCGTCCGGCACGGTCTCGCCGCGCAGCACCCGCTCGGCGGCGACGACGCCCCGCAGCGGGCCGAGCGGCACGTAGACGGAGAGCTCCTCCCAGGTGTGGCGCTGTGCGGCAACCTCGGCCAGGGGACCGGGGGCCAGGTAGCCGGTGCCCTCGGTCACGACCGGGCCGGCCCACGCGGCCGGGGCCTCGAGGGCCGTGCGGTACTCCGCCCACGAGGCGGCCGGCCAGAGCTGGTGGCCGCGCTCGGTCGCGGCGCGGGCCCGGTGGCGGGCCCGGTCCACCGCGGCCCAGTCGCCCGCGTCGGCGCGCCGGTCCACCTCCCGCAGGACCTCGTCGAGGTCGCCCGACGCCACCGCACGGTCCAGCTCCCGGTCCTCGGGCGGCGGCCCGTCCTCGGGCTCGTGGTCGGTCCAGCCCATTCCGGTCCTAGACCAGCGGCCAGGGGTAGCGGCGGCCGGTCGGGTCGTGGGGGTAGTGCGCGGTGGAGAGCAGGGCCCGCGCCCGGTGGAGGGTGGCGGCCTGCTCGTCGGGGTCGAGCAGCGACCCGAACGAGTCCGGCGGCCCGTCGTCGAGCAGCCGGGCGAGCGCGTCGGCGACGTCGGCGGGCAGCGGCTCGCCGGCGAAGTCCCACAGCACGGTGCGGACCTTGAACTCGACGTGGAAGGTGAGCCCGTTGTCGATGGCCCAGACCCGGCCGGCGTCGTCGACCAGGCAGTGCCCGCCCTTGCGGTCGGTGGAGTTGGCCACCAGGTCGAACGCGCACAGGCGCCGGAAGGCGTCGCCGTGGGTGGGGTCGTCGCGCAGCGTGAAGTAGTGGTGCTCGAACTGCGCCGGCACGAACGCCTGCACCGAGCCGGGCCCGGCCGGGCCGTCGGGCCGGGCCACCGTGGGCGGCACCAGGTCGAAGCCCATTGCGGCGCTCAGGTCGTAGGACGCCACCTCGCGGCGCCACAGGCCGCCGGGGAAGTCCCACAGCGGCTGCTCGCCGGACTCGGGCTTGTAGACCGCCGGCGCGTGGTCGTCGCCCGACCGGACGTCCACCAGGTAGGCGCCGTTGGACGACCACGGCATGATGCCGAGCACCTCGACGGTGCCGGTGCGGAGCAGCTCGGCCATGCCGGCGTCGCCGGGCCGCACGGAGGCGTCGTAGGTGAACACGACGGTCTGGCCGTCGTCGTCCTCGAGCAGGCCGTCGTCCTCGTCGTCCCCGTCCTGGTAGAAGCCGCTGTCGCCGACGTCGTCGAGCCACTCGACCTCGACCCAGTCGGCCTCCTCCGTGCCGACCTCCATGACGTCGGCGTCGTCGGCCGGCGGGACCGGGCGGTCGTCGGGAGCGTCGGACACCCGGCCGCTCAGTTCCAGCGCGGGCAGGCGTGCCCGCCCGGCTCCATGGGGCGCCCGCACAGGCGGCACGGCTGACGGCCGGCGGCCACCAGCTCCTCGGCCTGCTCGGCGAACGCCATGGCCTGGCCGAGCGTCAGCGTGAACTCGGCGGTCCGGCCCCGGATGCCGAGCAGCTCCTCGAGCTGCTCGACGAGCTCGTCGT
>CAIYXG010000094.1 GCA_903930035.1 uncultured Actinomycetes bacterium
ATGGTCCGTCGTGCAGGCCAACTACCGGCTCTCCGGGGCTGGCTTCCCTGCCGGCGCCGGTGCGCGAGATGCAGCAGCTGCCGTGACCTATGTGAAGGACCGCTGCTCAGAGCTCGGCCTGGACTGTCGCCGTCTGGTAGTAGGCGGCTTCTCTGCAGGAGGCACCCTCGCTGCGCTTGTCGGACTGGGTTCATCTGGCCAGACGCCACCGCAGTGGGTGCTCGATCTCGGTCCGGTGCCTGAGGTGGATGGCTGGTTGAGCCTCTCGGGCATCCTGGACTCCCGGTCCGGTGGTCGGAGCAGGTTCTGGATGTCGCAGCTGTTCAACGGTGACGACAACCGTATCCGCTTGGCGCTTGCCTCGCCGCTGTCGCTGCTCAGCCCGGGGGATCCTCCTGGCTACGTCGTGCAGGGTGACCTGGACAGTGTGGTGGATCCGGGAAATGCCTACCGGGCCGACCTGTTCGCAGCCCGGCAGGGCGTGGTCCCAGGTCTGCGGGTCGATGTCATCGACCGAAGTGCAGACGGACTGCAGCTGCCGGAGTTCCGCCGGTTGCACGAGGGGGTCGACGGACTCAACCTCACTTCGCTGCAGGACTGGCTCGCCCGGCTCTCCTAGCGCTGCCAGGCGACCTGTGCGGCGACGCCCTCGTCGAGCGGGGTCGACGCGACCCATCCGAGCAGCGCCCTGGCCCGGGCGGTGTCGCCCCCGGTGCGCCGCGCGTCGCCGGGCTCGGCCTCCCGCTGCTCGACCGGCACGGGTGCCCCGGCGGCCTCGCCGACGAGCTGCAGGAGCGCCTGCACGTCGACCGTCTCGGACCCGCTCAGGTTGACCACGGTGCCCGGCGGGACCTCGGCGTCGAGCGCCGCCAGGTTGGCGGCCGCGACGTCGGCCACGTAAGTGAACGACCGGGCGGCGGTGCCGTCGCCGTAGAGGGGGAACGGCCCGCCGCCGAGCGCCGCGTCGGCCATGCGCCAGATCGCCATGTCCGGCCGCTGCCGGGGCCCGTAGACGGTGAAGTAGCGGAGCGACAGGGTGGGCAGGCCGAAGTTCGTCCCGTAGAGCGACACCAGGTGCTCCCCGGCCAGCTTGGTCACGCCGTAGGGGCTGACGGGCCGGGGCACGACGTCCTCCGGGGTCGGGAACGACTCGGCGTCGCCGTAGACCGACGAGCTCGACGCGTAGACGAACCGGCCGGTGCCGGCCCGGCGCGCCGCCTCGAGCAGCCGCTGGGTGGCCACGACGTTGCGGTCGACGTAGACGGCGAACCCGGTGTCCCAGCTGGCCCGGACGCCGGGCTGGCCCGCCAGGTGGGCCACGGCGTCCACGCCCTCGAGCAGCGCGTCGGCGTCGGCCACGGCAAGGTCGGCCTCGACCAGCTCGAACGACGGGTGCCCGTGCAGCCCGGCCACGTTGGCCCGCTTCCGGGCGGGGTCGTAGTAGTCCGTGAAGGCGTCGACGCCGCGCACGGAGTGGCCGGCGGCGACGAGGGCCTCGGCGGTGTGGCTCCCGATGAAGCCGGCGCAGCCGGTGAGCAGGACCTTCACTGGACCAGCATGCCGGGCACCGGTGCAGATGCGGCGGTCACTGCCGACCCGGTGGTCGTGGCCGGCCCGGCGG
>CAIYXG010000095.1 GCA_903930035.1 uncultured Actinomycetes bacterium
CGGCGGCGGCGAGCAGGACCTCGGCCAGCGCCGCGCCCTCGTCGGACGCGGCGAGCGCCGAGTCGGCCGCCGCAGCCGCCACGGCGGCCGGACCGCCGGGGTGGGCGCCGTCGTCGCCGGCCGTCAGCGCCTCGGCCGCGGCCTCGAACATCAGGGCGAGCCGGGCGCCGTCGACCTGGTCGGCGTTGCGGAGCCCCTCGGCCCAGCCCGAGGTCACCCGGGCCCAGAACCGACCGGCCCGACCGGGGCCGTCGGCGCACGTCGCAGCCACGGCCTCGCCCAGGCGGGACAGGTCGGTCGCGCCGGCGGCGGCGTCGGCGGCCGCCGCCAGGCCCGCCGCCAGGACCGTGCCCGGGCCGGCCGGGAGCTCGCCCTCGACGAGCAGGTCCTCCTCGGAGCGCTCGAGCGCGTCCACGGCCGGGGCGTGGTCCGCCAGGACGTCGGCGCAGGACCTCAGGACCCCGGCGAGGTCGGCTGGACCGAGGGTGCGGACGACGGACATGCCCGTACTCTAGGGACCGGCCGCAGGCCGAGGTCGGGCCGCCGGGCGGTTCCCCGCCGGTTGGGCCCCCTTCCCGGTGGTGCGCTACCGTCTCGGTCCCGGGTCCGGGCCGTTCGGCGTGGACCCGACAGGCTCCGGGCACCGGTCTCGGAAACGACTCGACAGGAAGCTGTATGTCCTCCGTCTGCGACATCTGCGACAAGCGACCGATCTTCGGCAAGAGCGTGAGCCACTCGCACCGGCGCACGAACCGCCGCTGGAACCCGAACATCCAGCGGATCCGTGTGGCCACCGCCAGCGGCACCCGGCGCATGAACGTCTGCACCCGCTGCATCAAGGCCGGCAAGGTCACCAAGCCCTCCGCGGCCGCCCGCGCCTGACCGGACGCCCACCGTGCAGGGAGTCATCAAGTCCTACGACCCGTCGACCGGCGACGGCATCGTCGTCCGCGACACCGACCTGGCCGAGTTCGACCTGGCCGCCAACTGCCTGGTCGGGACCGTCTTCCGGATGCTGCGCCAGGGCCAGCGCGTCCGGTTCGACCTCGACGACGAGGGGCGGGCCACCGGCCTGTCGCTCGGGTCCGAGGTCGACATGGGGACCCCGGCCTTCCAGGCCCACGCCGAGCCCGCGCCCGAGGCCTGACCGGCACCCTCCCCTATTTCTGCATCGGGGCGCAGTTCCGTACGCTGTCGCCAACCGTCCGCCAGACCGTCGACGCCGCGGCGTCAGCAAGGAAGCTGAGGAACCTATGGCAGGGACCACCACCAACCAGCAGCTGCTCGACTGGGTCGAGGAGTGGCGGCAGATCTTCGAGCCGGACGCCGTGGAGTGGTGCGACGGCACCGCCGAGGAGTACGACCGCCTCTGCCAGCTGCTGGTGGACAACGGCACGTTCGAGCGGCTGAGCGACGCCAAGCGGCCGAACTCGTACCTGGCGCTCTCGGACCCGACCGACGTGGCCCGCGTGGAGGACCGGACGTTCATCGCCTCCGAGCAGGAGATCGACGCCGGCCCGACCAAC
>CAIYXG010000096.1 GCA_903930035.1 uncultured Actinomycetes bacterium
CCGCTCCCCCAGACCCGGTTCGTGCTCCGCAAGGCGCTCGCGCTGGACCTCCCGGTGGTGCTGGTGGTCAACAAGGTGGACCGTCCCGACGCCCGGATCGCCGAGGTCGTGGCCGAGGTCGAGGAGCTGTTCCTCGACGTCGACGCCGACGTGCACCACCTGGGCTTCCCGGTCGTCTACACGAACGCCCGCGACGGCCGGGCGTCGCTCACCGAGCCCTCCGGCGTCGACGACCTGGACCAGGACCTGGCCCCGCTGATCCGGACGCTGGTCGAGCACCTGCCCGCCCCCACCCACGAGCCGGGCCACCCGCTCCAGGCATGGGTGACCAACCTGGACGCCTCCAAGTTCGTCGGCCGTCTGGCGCTGTGCCGGGTGATGGAGGGCACCATCCGGAAGGGCCAGCAGATCACCCGGTGCCGGACCGACGGCACCACCGAGCGGGCCAAGGTCGCCGTGCTCTACACCACCGAGAACCACGAGCGGGTCGAGTGCGACTCGGCCGGCCCGGGCGAGATCGTGGCCGTGGCCGGCATCGACGACGTCGACATCGGCGAGACGCTGGCCGACCTCGAGGACCCGCGGCCGCTCCCGGTCATCAGTGTCGACGAGCCCAGCCTGGCCATGACCATCGGCATCAACACCTCGCCGCTGGCCGGCAAGGACGGCACCCAGATGACGGCGCGCCTGGTCAAGGGCCGCCTCGACGCCGAGCTGGTCGGCAACGTGAGCCTGCGCGTGCTGCCGACCGACCGGCCCGACGCCTGGGAGGTGCACGCCCGGGGCGAGCTGCAGCTCGCCGTGCTGGTCGAGACCATGCGCCGCGAGGGGTTCGAGCTCACCGTCGGCAAGCCGCAGGTCGTCACCCGCGAGATCGACGGCACGCTCCACGAGCCGGTGGAGGCCGTGACGATCGACGTGCCCGAGGAGTACCTCGGCGCCGTCACCCAGCTCCTGGCCAGCCGGAAGGGCCAGATGTCGGAGATGGTGAACCACGGCACCGGCTGGGTCCGGCTGGACTTCCGCGTCCCGGCACGGGGCCTCCTGGGGTTCCGTACCGAGTTCCTGACCGAGACCCGCGGCACCGGCGTCCTCAACTCGGTGTTCGACGGGTGGGCCCCGTGGTTCGGCGAGATCCGGTCCCGCGAGCGGGGCTCGGTCGTGGCCGACCGGACCGGCAAGGTGACCACCAACGCCATTGCGCAGGTGCAGGAGCGGGCGACGCTCTTCGTGGGCGCGACCGAGGAGGTCTACGAGGGCATGGTCGTCGGCGAGAACTCCCGGCTCGAGGACATGGACGTGAACATCTGCCGCGAGAAGAAGCTGAACAACATCCGGTCGTCGACGGCCGAGATCTCCGAGAAGATCACGCCGCCCCGGCGGATGTCGCTCGAGCAGGCGCTGGAGTTCCTGGCCGAGGACGAGTGCGTCGAGGTCACGCCCGGGGCCGTGCGCATCCGCAAGGTGCACCTCGACGCCGGCGAGCGCGCCCGCATCACCAAGCAGCTGAAGAACGCCCGCGGCTAAATACGACTTGTCTGGTCGGGTTTAGGGCCGTAGGCTGGCCCCATGGCCTCTGGCACCTCCCCCCGGTCCTCCTTCTTCTCGTTCCCCAACCCGGTGAACGACGTCGCGGCCCGCACCGTGGCCACCGGCGTGGTCCTCATGGCGCTGACCGTCGTCGCGCTGGGCTGGGGCTGGATGCTCGTGCCGCTCACCTACGGCTTCGTGGCCCGGGTCCTGGCCGGCCCCCGGCTCAGCCCGCTCGGCCTGTTCGCCACCAAGGTCGTGGCGCCCCGGCTCCCCCAGTACGAGAAGCTCGTCCCCGGCCCGCCGAAGCGGTTCGCCCAGGCCATGGGCGTCGGGTTCACGGCCACCGCCTCGGTGCTCTGGCTCGCCGGCGCCCCCTCGGCGGCCCGCGTGGTGGTCGGCATGCTGACCGGCGCGGCGTTCCTGGAGGCCGCGTTCGGGTTCTGCTGCGGGTGCAAGGTGTTCGGCCTCCTGATGCGGGCCGGGCTGGTCCCCGAGGACGTCTGCGAGGACTGCGCCGACATCTCGCGCCGGCTCGAGGTCGCCTCCCGCACCTGAGTCCCGCGCCTAGGGTCGCACCCGTGCGGCTCGTCATCGCCCGGTGCTCCGTGTTCTACGAAGGTCGGTTGACCGCGCACCTTCCCGAGGCGGTGCGGCTCGTGATGGTGAAGGCCGACGGGTGCGTCGCGATCCACGCCGACGGGGGCGCGTACAAGCCGCTCAACTGGATGAACGCCCCCAACCGGCTCGAGACGACCGACGAGCAGTGGACCGTCACCAGCCCCAAGGGCGAGGTGCTCACCATCCACCTGCACGAGGTCCTCTCCGACACCGACCACGAGCTCGGCGAGGACCCCGGGCTGCAGAAGGACGGGGTCGAGGCGCACCTCCAGGAGCTGCTGGCGGCCGATCCCACGGCCATCGCGCCGGGACTCACGCTCGTGCGGCGGGAGTACCCGACCGACATCGGCCCGGTCGACCTCATGTGCCTCGACGAGTCGGGCAACGCGGTGATCGTCGAGATCAAGCGCCGCGGCGAGATCGACGGGGTGGAGCAGCTGGGCCGCTACCTGGAGCGGCTGTCGGGCGAGCCCAAGCTCAGGTCGCTCCGCGGGATCTTCGTCGCCCAGGTGATCAAGCCCCAGGCCAAGGTGCTGGCGGGCAGCCGCGGCATCGACTGCGTCGAGGTCGACTACGACGTCCTCCGGGGGGCCAAGGACCCCGACCTGACGCTCTTCGGCTGACGGCCGGCCGACCCACCTGACAGTCCGGTCAGGGTGCCACGACCGGCGGGCACGGGTGCGCGAGCATCTGGGCGTGCCGTCCCCCTCCCGCCGCTGGCTGCTGGTCGCCGCCGCGCCCGTCGCGGTGCTGGCCGTGCTGTTCGTGGCCTGGGGCGTCGACTCGGCGGTGGGCGGCGACTCGGCCCCCCGCAACACCCGCGTGGCGGGCAACCCCGTGGGCGGGCAGTCCCCCGCGCAGGTCCGGGAGTCGGTGGCCCTGATGGCGCTGACGTTCGCCTCGACGCCGGTCGAGCTGCGCAACGGCGAGGAGGTCCTCACCGACACCGCCGGCAACCTCGGCCTCGCCGTGGACCAGCCTGCGGCAGTGGCGGCGGCCCGGACGGGCGACCAGGGGTTCGTGCTCCTCCGGCCGTTCCGGTGGCTGGGCTCGCTCGTCCGAACACGGGACCTCCCCCTGCCGCTCACCGTCGACCGGGACACGCTGGACCCGGCGCTGGCCCGGCTCGAGGGCGCGCGGCGCGTGCTCGCGGTCGAGCCCCGGCTCGAGGCCACGAAGGACGCAGTGACCATGGTCCCCGGCGCGAACGGCAAGGAGCTCACGACCGACTCGGTCGCCCGGTCGCTGCCCACGTCGGTGGCCCGCGTCCAGCGGCCCGTGGCCGTGCGCGTGCGCCAGGAGGTCGTGCGTCCGACCATGGGCGACGCCGAGGTCGCGGCGCTCGCCGAGCGGGCGCAGCAGGTCACCGAGGGGGAGATCACGCTCTCGGCCGCCGGCCTCTCGGTGAAGATCCCGGGCCGGGAGTTCCGGCCGGCGTTCACCCTGGTACCCGCTGGTCCCGGCCGACCGCAGCCTGCGCTCTCCCTCGACCAGGCCAAGGTCACACGGCTCGTGCAGTCCCAGGCCTCCGGGGGACCGGCCCGCGACGGCGGGGGCGCCAACCCCACCGGTGTCCGCTTCACCATCCAGAACGGCGTCCCCGTGCCGGTCCCCGGCCGTGACGCCGTGTCCTGCTGCGGGCCCGACGCGCCACGGCTGATCATGGAGGGCCTGCTCGAGGGCCGGACCACGATCGAGGTCCCGGCCGAGACCGTCACCGCGGCACAGGGTGTCGAGTGGGCCAGCACGCTCGGCGTCAAGGAGGTCGTCGGGCAGTTCACCACCCAGCACCCGGCCGGCCAGCCCCGCGTGCGCAACATCCACCGCATCGCCGACCTGACCCGTGGCGTGCTCATCCCGCCGGGCGAGACGTTCTCGATCAACAAGTTCGTCGGCCGGCGCACCACGCAGGACGGCTTCGTCAGCGCACCGGCCATTGCCGACGGGCAGTTCGTGGACGACGTCGGCGGCGGCGTGAGCCAGTTCGCCACCACGACCTTCAACGCCGCGTTCTTCGGCGGTCTCGACATCCCTGCCTACAAGCCCCACTCCATCTACATCAGCCGGTACCCCTTCGGCCGGGAGGCCACGCTGGCCTACCCCGGCGTGGACCTGGCGATCCGCAACAACACGCCCTACGGCGTCGTCCTCTGGCCCACCTACACCGCCAGCTCCATCACCGTGCAGCTCTGGTCCACACGCTTTGCCACCGGCGAGCAGACCGGACAGACGGGTGGCAACGGGACCCCGACCGGTCCGGCCGCCCCGGCCCGCTGCGGCCGGGTGGTGACCGAGCGCACCCGGACCTTCGTCGACGGCCGCACCGCCAAGGACCGCTTCTACGCCAACTACAACTGCAACCCGCCCAAGTCCTGACGAGGTCGCCGGGCCCGCGGTGGCCCCGACCGGCCCGCCTCCGTAGCATCTGCGCCGTGAGTACCGACGCAGCGCCCGTGGACCCCGCACTCGGCATCCGGTTCGAGGACCGGATGAGCGACTCCGACGCCCTCATGTGGGTGATCGAGAAGGACCCCATGCTGCGGTCCACGATCGTCACCGTGATCACCGTCGACGGGGTCGTCGACAAGGACGCCCTGTGGGCCCAGATCGAGCGGGCCAGCCGCGCCATCCCCCGGCTCCGCCAGCGGGTCCGGTCCAACCCGCTCTCGGTCGCCCCGCCGCGCTGGGAGGTCGACCCCAACTTCGACCTGGGCTACCACCTGCGGTTCGCCCGCGTCGCCGGCAGCGGCAGCCCCGAGGACGTCCTGGCGATGGCGGCCCCGATCGCCATGCAGGGCTTCGACCGGGCCCGGCCCCTGTGGGAGGCCACGATGGTCGAGGGCCTCGAGGGCGGCAGGTCCGCACTCATCATGAAGATCCACCACGCCATCACCGACGGCGTGGGCGGCGTGCAGCTGATGCTCGAGATCTTCGACCTCGAGCAGCACCCGGCGCCGCGCTGCGAGCTCGAGTGCCCGCCGGTGCACGTCATGAACCAGGCCGAGCGGTTCGTCGACGCCTTCCAGCACACGGCACGACGGCAGATGGGCATCGCCAAGCGCACCCTCGGCGGTGCCGTGGGCGCCGTCTCGAGCGCGGTCGGCGACCCGGTGGGCACGGCCGGCGCTGCTGCCGAGCTGGCCGAGTCCGTCGTCCGGATCGTGAAGCCCGCGACGCACCCGCTGTCGCCGCTCATGAAGGACCGGTCGCTCTCCTACCACTTCAGCACCGTGTCCATCCCGCTCGACCGGGCCAAGGCGACCGGCAAGCTGATCGGCGGCACCCTGAACGACACCTTCGTGTCCGGCATCGTCCTGGCCATGAACCGCTACCACGAGGCCCACGGCGTGTCGCTCGCTGCGCTCCGCATGGGGATGCCCATCAACATCCGTGACGAGCACGCCGGTGAGACCGCCGGCAACGCGTTCGTCCCGGCCCGGTTCGAGGTGCCCGCCGACGAGCTCGACCCCCTGGCGCTCATGACCGAGCTCCGGGCCCGCATGGTCATGGCCCGCGACGAGCCGGCCAACCAGCTGGTCGAGCCGCTGTCCAACATCTTGTTCCGGCTCCCCGCCACCGTCGTGACCGAGGTCTTCGGCGGGATGATGAAGGGGCTCGACTTCCAGGCCTCCAACGTCCCCGGCTCGCCCATCCCGCTCTACCTCCTGGGCCACGAGGTCCGCTCGATCGTCCCGTTCGGCCCGCTCGCCGGCGCGGCCGCCAACATCACCCTGCTGTCGTACGAGAACGACCTGAACATCGGCGTGAACGTCGACCCCGCGGCGATCCCGGACCCGGAGCGCTTCACCGAGATGCTGCGCGACGCGTACGCCGAGCTGCTCGCCCTGGCCTGACGTGCGCGCCGTCGACGTGGTCGTGGTCGGGGCGGGCCCGGCCGGGACCGCGGCCGCCACCACGCTGGCCCGGGCCGGTCTCGAGGTCCTCGTCGTGGACCGCGCGACCTTCCCCCGCGACAAGATCTGTGGCGACGGGCTGACCACCGGCGCGCTGCGTCGGCTCGAGCTGCTGGGACTCGACCCCGCGCGGCTGGCCCGCTGGCAGGACGTCGACGTGTGCCGCATCCGCTCCCCACGCGGCCGTGAGGTCGTGCTCCCGCTGCCCGCCGGCCAGGGGCGCTTCGCCGCCGTCGTCCCCCGGCGCGACCTGGACGCCGCACTGGTCGAGGTGGCCCGCGGCGCCGGCGCC
>CAIYXG010000097.1 GCA_903930035.1 uncultured Actinomycetes bacterium
ATCGACTTCATCGCCATGATGAACCGCGACTACATGAAGTCCAAGCGGGTCAACCGCAAGCGGGCCGGGCAGAAGAAGTTCGCCTGACCCCGGGACACCCGGGCCGTCACCCCAGGGTGAACGGCGCCTCCCTCGCACCTGCGCTGTTCGCCAACGACCCGGTGGTCACCCGGACGTAGCAGGTGGTGAGCTTGAGGATCCCGGCGGGCGCGACGTCCCCCGGGGCGAAGCAGCCCCACTTGAGGTCGCCCGACGGCTCCGGACCCCGGAAGACCGCCAGGTCCACCACGCCCCTGCCGTCTGCAGTGCCGTTCACGTTGACCTCCGAGAGCGGTGCGCAGTCGAGGCCGGTGCTGAAGCCGGGAGAGGACGTGGGCCGGGCACAGACGTCGACGTAGACGAGCTGGTTGGCCGTCTGGTTGTTCCAGTACACCTTGACGAACCCGAAGCCGGGGTTGGTGACCACCGAGACGACCGACGGCTGGATGCTCACGTCCGCAGCAGGCCAGGTCGTCGTGGTCGTGCTGGGCGGCACGCTCGTGGTCACCGGCACGGACGTCACCGGCGCCGAGGTCGTGGACGACCCGCCCGACGGCGCCGTGGTGGAGCTGGCCCCGCCACCGCCGGCCACGGTGGTGGACGAACCTCCCGGGGCCCCCGTCGTCGAGGTGGTCGACGAGGATCCCAGTGAGGTCGACGGACCGCTGCCCGTCCCACCTCCCGGCCCAGAAGGGGCGTCAGGAGCAGAACAGGCCACGAGGCCCACGGCGACGGCGGCCGCCAGCGCGAGCGCGGCCGCTGCAGCTCGTCGCTGGGCGGGTCGAATGGTCATGGAGCCTCCGAACGGTGGTCCGTCGTCTGGGGCCGGTGGCGGGTGGACACGAGGTCCCTGACGTCTAGCAAGCGGGTGCGGCCGCCCGGGAACCTCTGCGGCAACAACGGGTGAACTTCAGGCGTCGCCGAGTGGCAGGCACCGCGGCTGAGAGCGGCCTGAGGGCCGGGGCCCGCCGCAGACGGGAGCCGGACGACGGCCGGTACGCTCCGGGGGCCGCCTCCGTCGGCACTGCGAGGTACTCCGATGACCAACCGCCACCGTGGCCTGACGGCAGCCGCCGCCACGCTCCTGCTGTTCGCCGTCGCCGGCGCCGCCCTGTTCGCGTGCGGCGGCTCGGAGACCGCCGGCCCCGAGGTGACCTCCGCACCGCGGCCGACGGCACCGGACGACAAGGACCCTGGACGCCCGGACGTGCCCGACCTGTCGGTCCCGGACCTGACCGTGCCCGAGGAGCTCGCGGACGAGCTCGGTGACACCGTCGACCAGCTCGGCGACTGCTCCGACGTCGTCCTGGCCTACACGCAGCTGGCGATCACAGTGCTGGAGGGCGACGGCGCACAGCAGAAGGTCGACAAGGTGCTGGCCAAGGTGCGGCCCAAGGTCCCGGCCGACCTCCAGGACGACCTGAAGGTGGTCGGCGACACCTACGCACGGGCGGCCAGGGCCGGCATCGTGAACGCCGCCGAGGTGCTCGACGACCCGGGCTTCCGGACGGCCAACAAGGCCATCGGCGACTGGCTCGGCAAGGAGTGCGGCGTGAACCTGGGCGGCAGCTAGGGCCCTACGCGGACCCGGGGCCGAACATCTCGGCCGCCCACTTCTCGAACCCGTCCTTGTACCGGGGCTCCGGCGGGGGCGGCGGCAGCGCAGGCTCGGACGGCTCCTCGGGCCCGGTCGCCCCCTCCGGCCGCGCCGCGCCGGTCCCGGCCTCCGGCCCGGCGGCCGCAGAGGTGCCCGGCACCGGGTCGTCCATGCCGAACTGGTCGTCGGCCGGCCCCTGGGGCACGACCTCTGCGTCGGGCGGGAGGACCTCGGTCGGGGCGATCGCCCCGGGGACGAACGGCGACGTGGCCGCAGCAGGCGCCGCCCGCTCGACCACGTCCTCGGGCGCCGGCGCCGGTGCCTCGACGGGCCCGGGCGGCACCACGTCGTCGCCCGCCGGCCGCCGGGACCGGCGGAGCGTGGCGAAGTGCCAGATGAGCACGAGCGCCAGCAGGGCCAGGAGCGCCACGATGCGGGGGTCGGCGCCAGGGTCTGCGGGCTGTACGAAGAAGGTGCCGACCGCGGCGACGGCCAGCACGCCGAACCCGGCCAGACGAACGATCCGCATGTGCTCACCTCCGCCCGGCCGGTCGAACGGGGCGAGCGTACCTAGGTGGCCGCCGACAGGTGGGCGACCCGCCCGGCCGGCACCGCTAGCGAAGGACGTAGCGGGGGGCGGGCGGTCGCGAGCCCAGCCGCACCCACGACCGGTCGGTCCACGCCGGCGCCAGGTCGTGGCGGGCCGCCAGCTCGCGGGCACGGGCCCGGAGCACGCGGTCGTCGCCGGTCTCCACGGCCATGACCTCGGTGCCCGACGCGTCGACCGAGACCACGGTGAGCTCGACCGAGCCGTCGGGCAACGGCGTCACGAAGAGCTCCACCACCTGATCCGTTGTGCGCCCCGTCAGCATGTCGTCGGTCCCCCGTGTCGGTGAAGTTCCCGACCCCCAGTGTTCCGCCGGGCCGTCTCCGCACGAATGGGCAAAACCCCACGCTGCGTCTCAGGTCCCCGGCGGCTGGTTCCACTCGATCCACGCGCCGCCGGTGCGGCCGTCGGCGGCAGTGACCCGGGCCATGGCGCGCGGGAACCGGGCCTGGCGGCCGTCGGGGTGGACCAGCAGGACCGGCGAGAACGCGAGCGGCTCGAACGTCAGGTCCAGCCCGGCCGACTGCACCCGGGTCGACTCGGGCAGGCCCTCCCGGCCGGGCGCCACCTCCAGCAGCACCGAGTCGGACTCCACGAACTCCGTCCGGTCCGGGTCGAGCCGGTAGCCCACGCCCCAGTCGTGGTCGGGCACGAAGCCGCCGGCGGTGTGCCACCGGGTCCCGTCCTCGAGGCGGCCGGCGGTCCAGCACCAGGAGTTGGCCCACCAGTCGCGCGCCGCGCCCCACGAGTGGTCCCGCTGCCCCCAGGCGTCGAGCTCGACGCGCTCCTCCCCCACGAGCACCTCGCCCTCCACCCGGCACGGGATCTCGTAGCGGGGCGTGACCGGGGGCCAGAGGTTGGCCGCACGGTCGGTGTGGAAGTCGAGCTCGAACCCGAACGGCACCCGCTCGCCGCGGGGGTCGCCGTACATCTCTGCCGGGTCGTCGAGCGCCAGGGCGAACGACTCCAGGTTGAGCGAGAAGTGGTCGAGTGGCGTCTCGACCGACTGGTCGGCCCACAGGCCGTCGTGGCGGACCTCCATGGACGTCGCGGTCGACGGGAGCGGGACCTCGTGGTCGACCACCGTCACCAGCGGCCGGTCGGGCCCGACCAGGCACGCCCAGTACCAGACCGACCCCAGGCCCGGGTTGAGCCCGAGCCGCACGTAGCCGCCGAGCGAGAGGTCCTCGGTGAAGAAGTCGAAGTAGTACGACTCGTTCCAGAGGTGGACCGACGGGTCCGGGCGGTGGCGGTGCTCGTCGGCGGCGTCAGGCGTGGGCACCGGTCGAGTCTGCCACTCCCGCCTCGAGGTCGTGGTCGTGGTCCCCTCCTCCACCGAGGCCATGCGTGGTCTTCTCCCAGTGGGACGGGTCGGTCACGAGCTGGATGGCGGCGCGGACCGCGGCGATCGACATGAGGACCCAGTACAGGGGCGACAGCAGGCACGCCAGCAGGAGGTCCGGCCGCCGGGCGACGCGCACGGTGACCAGCGAGACGTAGACCACGGCCAGGTTGCCGAACGCCCAGACCGCGAGCGCCAGGTGGTACGCCACGCCCGGGTACAGCACCTGGACGAACTGGGCGTGCAACGTGACCCAGACGATGGACAGGCCCCAGAACCACAGGTTGAGCACTGCGAGCAACGGCGTGCACCCGACGAAGAGCACCAGCTCGGCGCACCCGCTCCAGCCCAGGTCGCGGACGACCTCCCGCGGCCGCCGCATGGCGACCAGGAACGTCTGCAGGTAGCCCTTGTACCAACGGCTCCGCTGCTTGATCCAGTTCACGACGTCCGTGTTCGGCTCCTCCATCGTCACCGAGTCGACCAGGCCCACGCTGTAGCCGCGGCGTTGCAGACGGAGCCCCAGGTCGCAGTCCTCGGTGACGTTCCACGGGTCCCAGCCGCCGACCTCGCGCAGCGCCGAGACCGAGAAGTGGTTGGACGTCCCACCGAGGGGGACCGGCGCGCCAGAGTCCACCAGCCCGGGCAGGTACAGGTTGAACCACGTCGAGTACTCGGCGGTGAACCACTTCGTCAGGAGGTTCCTGCTGCCGCCGTAGAAGGACAGCCGGGCCTGCAGACAGGCGACCTCCGGGGCAGCGCGCCGGAACGCCACGACCGCCCGGCGCAGCTGCAGGGGCTCCGGATGGTCCTCGGCGTCGTAGATGGTGACCAGCTCGCCCCGGGAGAACTGGAGGCCGTAGTCCAGCGCCCGGGGCTTCGTGCGTGGCTCGCCGGCCGGCACGAGCAGGACCTCGACGTCGAGCGCAGACTGGATCTCGACTGCTCGGGCAATGGTGACGTCGTCGTCGTCCTCGAGCAGCAGCTTCACGTCCAGCAGGTGTGCCGGGTACTCCAGCCGTCCGAGCGCGGCGATGAGCCCGCCCAGCACCTCGGGCTCGCCGTAGGCGGGGACCAGCACCGTGTACACGGGCAGCATGTGGTCCGGGACCTCCCGGGCCTCGGCGTCCGAGACGTGGAGCGCAGGGTCGGCCCGGAGCGAGCGGCGCACCAGCCGGACGCGGTGGGTGATCGTGGCCACGTACAGCAGCGTGAGCAGCGTCATCAGCACCGCGCCGGCCACCCTCGGGGCCGCCACGAGGCTCACCACCACCACCAGGACGAGGCCGACGAGCACGCGGCGCTGGCCGACCGTGAGCCCGGTCGCAGAGGACATGCCGGGCTCGGCGGCCTCGACCTGACCGAGCGCGCGCTCCAGTGCTGCTGCAGCCGTCGGCGGGTCGACGTGGCGGATCCTCATCGGCCCGGTTCCTGAGGTCGCGGCAGTCGTGCCGAGCGCTCTGACGCCGACTCGACCACCCGTCGCGCGAACGTGACCAGGAAGGTCCGGAGCTGCACGTCACGTGCCGTCACGGCCGAGCCGACCCGTCCCCGCACCAGCTCGTCGGCCCGCAGGGCGAAGTCGGCCGCGGCATCGGGCGTCACCTCGGGGGCGACGACCCGGGCGCCCTTCGAGTCGTTGAGCAGCAGCACTACCCGCTCGAACCTGACCCCGTTCGGCGACCGCACGGCCCACACCCAGTAGACCGTCGTCCAGCGGAGGCCGGTCGACGGCTCCTGCCAGTTGAGGACCGTCCCGACCACGCCGTTGCCCAGGTCGACGCTCCGCACCTCGGCCAGTCCGTAGCCGTGGAAGCGGTAGCAGGCCTCCAGGCCGAAGTCGCTGAACGACTGGACGTTCGAGGTCGACACCACGTCCGCCAGCACCGGGACGTCGCTGTAGAGGTCGGGCTGGCCCGGGCCGTTGAACGACCACCGCAGCCAGGTCGAGTCCTCCCCGAAGAACCGGCGGCCGGCCTCGATGGAGGCCACGGGACGTGCCCGGTAGCCCGGCGGCCGGGACGCCACCTGTGCGAAGGACCCGAGCCGGGGCGACCCGACCGCCGACGCAATGGGGTCGTAGCTCGACAGCCGCGAGTCGAGCAGGCCGCACACTGCGGCCAGCACCATGACGGCCACGGTCGCCCGGCGGGCGTCAGGGACGGCCCGCAGGACCGTCTCGGACCGGGAGCGGCCCCCTGCCGCAGGCAGGTCGAGCCCGAACCGGTGGACGTTCAGGACCATGACGAGCACGCCGAACCCGAAGGTGAACATGCCGATCATGGGGTGCAGCACCTCGATCGAGGCCGTGCGGCCGGCCACGCGCCCCACACCCAGGATCAGCAGGATCCGGAACACGTTGAGCGCCCACACGAAGGCCGTCCCCACGAGGAGCCACCGGAACTTGGCACCCTTGGGACCGCGCAGCACGACGGCGACCGCCGAGGCGACCAGGAGGAACCCGACCAGGCTGTTGGCGCCGGAGCAGGCCGAGGCCACCTGGACCCGGAACGCCTCGGCACCGGACCCGATCTCGAAGCTGATGCCGTCGCCGTTGACCGGCCTGGCCAGCGGGACCACCCCCACGGCGACGCGCACGGCCGCAGCGGTCAGGCGGCTGAGCGGGTCGAGCAGCATGGTGACCCCGAACCGGGCGGGTACGGGCCACGCGAGGAACAACCAGCCGACGGCCACCTTGGTCCGCCAGAGCATGCGGATCCCGAAGAGCAGCACGACCACGCCGGCGGCAAAGAGCGGCAGGACCAGGAGGTCGATCCGCCAGAGCCAGAACATGGTCGACATCCGGGCCGGAAGGAGGGCCATGGCGACGACCGGGACCGTCAGGAGCGGCACCGCCACGATCCGGTCGACGTGCCGGTCGTGGATCTCGGGCTCGTTCGGCCGCGGTCGCGACAGCACGTAGCCCAGGCCGAGCGCGACGGCCGGCACCAGACCCAGGTAGGCGAGCGGCGTGTCGACGGTGGTCCCGCGCAGGAGCGACCACAAGGAGGCGTGGAACGCCACCCCGACGGCGACCAGACCGGCCAGGACCCTCCGGCGGACGACGCGACGCGCCGCGTGGTCGGGCCGGACCGGCCCGGGTTCGAGGTCGGGAGGGTCCGGGGGCGGGAGGACGGTGAGGCTCACTCTGCGGCCGGACCTTGTCGGCGCCGACGGCGGAAGAGGAGTCCCGCGGCAAGGCCGACCGCGACGAGCGCGGAGAGCGGGAGGAGCGCGGCGACCGGGCTCTCGGACACCACCGGCGGCGGCCCGGGCACCGTCGTCGTCGGGGACGGCACCGTCGTCGTGGTGGCACCACCGGGCTGGCTCGTCGTGGTCTGCCCGGGCAGCGTGGTCGACGGCGCGCCCGTCGTCGGGGGGGCCGTCGTCGGGGGCGCGGCGAGTGTGGCGTCGAGCACGTCGGCGCCCGGCGGCACACCACCGCGGTAGTCGGAGTTCGCCTCGGCCGAGAGGTCCGGCGCACCCAGCGCGACCGCGTCGGAGGAGCCGCCACCGGCGTCGGCCCCGCCCCCCGGCGCCTCTGCGGTCTCGCCCGCCACCTCGGCACCGGGGGCCTCCTTCGTGCCGACCTCGGTGGTCGTGGTGCCGGCGCGCTGCGTCGCCGGGGTCGGACCCTTGTCCAGCAGGGCGGCGCCGCCGATGGCGGCCACCGCCACCACGGGGGCGAGCAGGAGCAGCAGGGTCCGGTCGCGCGGGATGGCCGACAGCAGTCGCTTGATCATTGTCCGGGTTCCTCGGTCGGGGTCGGCCGCGGCGCGCCGCGCGGCGACCGGACGGCGAACAGCCGGAACTGGCCCGCGGGGTCCTCCGCGCGGCCCCAGGTCCGGATCGGACGCGCCAGCGGATGGTCCGCGCGGTCCCACAGGTCGGGGTAGGCACGGACCACTGCGTCGCCCGGCGTCGCCGGTCCCCGGAGCAGGACGTACCGGACGCCGAAGACCGCGGGGTCCGCCACGACCGACAGGAAGTCACGGTCGGCCGGCACCACGAAGAGCTCGGGCCGCGGGGACGCGGCGAGGACGGCGTCGGTCGACGAGGTGTCGGTGAGGACGGCGCCCGCCGTCGCACCTCCGAGCCGGTTGATGTCCTGGGCCACGGCCTGGGCCCGCCACAGCGGCGACTCCGACCGGACGACCTGCGTCCCTCTGACGGCCGCGACGAACCCGTCGACCAGCCGGCCGTCCTCGGTCGCCCCGAGCTGCCGGCCGGCGACGACGGTCCACGACAGGGCCACGCCCGGGACGAGCGCGGCCACCAGCAGCGGCCGCACCCAACGACGTGCGGCGACCCACGAGGAGGTGCCGCCGGCCGCCAGCGCCACGAGCACCGTCAGCAGCACGGTGGGCACCACGTAGCGGAACCAGGGGAACGTCTGCCCACGGACGGCGAACAGGCACTGGAGCACCACCGGCGTGCCCACCACGACGACCGCCGCCGCAGTGCGCCGTGCGGCCCGGCCACCCACCCAGAGGGCGAGGCCCACCACCGGTACGAGGGCAGGTGCGGCGACCACGGCCTGTCGGGCGAAGAACCACAGCCGGCCCGCCGCCGACCCGTCGCCGACGAGGTCGGCGTTGCCCTGAGCGCTCGCCGCCACCAGCGCGCTGTTCCCGTACTGCGAGGTGAACTGGGCGAAGGGCTCGCCGATCACCACCCACGAGGCGAAGGCCCAGCCGAGGAAGGCCGCCGCGGGCGGGAACAGCACCACCGCCAGGTCGACCCCGGCGGCCCACGAACGGTCCTTCCACGTCACGACGGCCGAGGCGCCCGAGGCTCGCCGCCACGACACGACCACGACCAGGAGGGCGACGGCGGCCACCGTCGCCACGGTCTCGTAGCGCGTCAGGTAGGCCGCACCGAACGCGCAGCCCGCCATGACCAGCGCGACCACGTCGTCGTGCTCCCACCACTTCGTGAGCGACCGGACCCCGACGACCAGGAACAGCATCCAGCAGCACTCGCTCATGCCGTTGCCGCCGTAGAGCAGGAGGAGCGGGTGGGCAGCGAGCAGCACCACGCCCGACAGGCGCATCCAGCGAGGGGCACCACCGTCACGGCCCCACCGCACCACCTGGGCGAGCAGGAGCCCGAAACAGATCGCGGACACCGCGGTCGCCGCGACGGCGCTCGAGGTCCATCCGAGCCAGAGGTGGCGGAAGAGGGCGAACGGCACCTCGAACAGCGTGGGGAACGGTCCCCAGATGAAGCCGATCGCCTCCGGGTGAGGGTCGCGGCCTGCCACCATGGTCTGCGCCGCCGCGGCGCGGGAGATGGCGTCGCCCGGCAGCCGGCCCGCCCCCATGGACATGGCAAGTCCTCCCGCGAACGCGACGAGTGACCCCAGGAGGCCCACCGCCCCGGGCTCGACCGCGGCAGCCCACCGGTCGGCCCGCCGCTGCTGCGCCGCGAGCTCGAGCGCACGGGCGCGCACGATGTGCTCGGCCTCGACCACCGCCGGGTGCAGGGCACGGGCGTTCCTCGCCGCCGGCGGGACCATGACGGGCACCTCGACGCTCCCGGCGTCGGCGACGTGGCGCAGCTCGGTCGACACCGCGCCGACCACCTGGTCGGCCCGCAGCTCGGCGGCCACCAAACTTGCGGTCGCCCGGTCCAGCCGGGCCACGCGGTCCTCGAGCTCGCGCAGGAGGCCCGCAAGGTGCGCCGGCCCGCCGGGCGGGCCAAGGGTCGGGCGGTCGGACAGCATGGCTCAGCGACGGCGGAACCGGCGGCGCCGCTCGACGGGCTCGGCGTCGGCAGCAGGGAGGTCGAGCTCGTCGGACACGGCGCCGAGCTGTTCGGCAAGGGCACGCACCTCGTTGCGCAGGTCGCGCTGCAGGGCAGTGAGCTCGGCGACTGCGGCCCGCAGCTCGGCGCGGTGGTGCTCGATCACGGCGACCGCCTCGGCCGCCGCCTCGGCGACCGCGCGGACCTGCGCCGCAGCATCGTCCGGCGCCACTCCGGTGGAGTAGGTGCCGTCCCGCTCGTCGATGCTCATGACGCCCCTCCGTCGCCCGGTCCGCTGGCCGCCGGACCGACGTTCGTCACGGTAGGGAGGGCGGCTGAATCCCACGTGGCCGGAAGATGCTGATGCGATGACGGTTCGGTGAACCTGGCCGCGGGTGCCGGGCGGCCGGACGCGACAGTGGGGTGCGGCCACCGCCGCACCCCACCGGGTGTCGCTGCCGCTGGTGCTGCCGGACAGGGCCGGCAGCACCAGCGGCACCTCGTCAAGGTCAGGGCGCCGGGACGAGCTTGCAGATGCCGTTGGTGCGCTCGGTCGAGGGCACCCGCAGGAACCCGGTGTCCGAGTAGGCCTTGGTCAGCTCGTCGTAGTTGCTGAGGCCCGACCCCTCGTTGACCGAGTGGTTGGTCGACACCTTGCACATGAACTCCGTGAACTCACGGACGGCGCCGGACTTGCCCCCGTCACCACCGAGCACGTTGTCGGTAGCACCGTCGGGCGCAGCGTCGGCCGACTTGGTCACGTGGTAGATGAACCGGGTCAGCGGCCACGTGTTGTTGGACACCGTGGACGCCGAGAGGGTCTTGGAGTCCACCGTCCACGCCACCGCGGTCTGACGCTTGAAGCTGTAGGCCCGGTAGTTGGCCCACGACATCCAGGTCAGCGCGTTGTTGTCGTTGATGTTGGTGGCGTTGATCACCGGCTTGAGGTCGTTCTCCAGCGGGAAGATGGCCGTCTGCGGGCCGGCCCCGTCCGGGTCGTCCAGCTTCTTGACGCACGCACCCGCGTTCGGCTCGAAGCCCAGGTAGGACTTGAACGAGGCGTAGGTGCCCGACGAGGCGTTCATGCCGACCGGCTCGATCGTCTGGTTCGCGTCGGCCGGGTTGCCGGTGATCTGGTCCCAGGTCGTGATGGTGCAGTTGTAGATGCCCTGCAGCTGCGCCTTCGTCAGGTTGCCCGCGGTGCGGTTGCCCCAGGTCACGATGGCCAGGGCGTCCTTGCCGATGGCCCAGAAGTTGGTGCCGGTCTCACCGGTGGCGTTCGGACCGCGGGACGAACGGGCGTAGTCGACCGTCCCGGCCAGCAGCTCCTTGACACCCGCGGACGAGCCCGTGGGGTACTCCTCGAACGTGCCGTCGTGGTCCCAGTTGCCCTTGGTGTCGGTCTGGTTGTTGACCGGCACCAGGCAGTTGCCGTAGGTGCCCGCCGTGGCCGGGTTGCCCGCCACGAACGCCGTGTTCTGCTCACAGCCGGTGCCCTGGTTGTACAGGATGCCGATCTTCTGGACCAGGTTGTAGGTGGTGTCGGAGCCACCGCCCTTGATGTTGTCGAGGACGTCGTCCCAGCCGGACGGCTCGGGGGACGCTGCGTGGGCGGCACCTGCGCCCATCACCAGGGTGGAGGCCGCAACTGCTGCGGCGGCCAGTGCCTTGAGCTTCATGTGGATCAGTTCCTTCTCGTGTGTGGGTTGAGGGTTCGACCGCGTCAGACGGTGAGCGCCGAGCGACGACGGAGGACGAAGAACGCGCCGGCCACCATGACGGCACCGACCGCAGGGATGAGCACGCCCAGCGGCGCCTCGGGCACGACGTCGCCGCCGACGCTCAGGGTGAACGGCGCCTCGGCGGCGTCGTCCTTGTTCGAGATCACGCCGTTGGTGACACGCACGAAGCAGGTGGTGACCTTCGTGACGCCGGCGGGAGCCGTGTCGCCCTGGGCGAAGCAGCCCCAGCCGGAGTCACCGTCGGGGTTCTCGCCACGGAAGACCGTCAGCTGGGCGGTGCCCGCGCCGGACGCCGTGCCGTTGGGGTTGAGCTCGGAGAGCGCCGAGCAGTCCAGCGCCGCGTTGAACGTCGGGTCCGCGATGGTCTTCTTGCAGATGCTGATGAACATCAGCTGGTTGGGCTTCTGGCCGGACCAGTTCACCGTGGCCGTGGCCTCGGTCTGGGTGGTCGTGAACGACACCGGGTTCGGGTTCACCGTGACGGTACCCAGGGCACCGGCGGGAGCAGCGAAGCTCGCGGCGAACACGCCGAGCAGTGCCAGGAGCGCGATGACGCGCACGGCGCTGCCGGCCTTTCGGACAGGGGCGTGACTACGGGGCATTGTTCCTCCAACGGACGGCCGGTGGGTCCGGCACCGGCGCATCATCCGAGGCCCTCCGGACCGAATCAATGGTTCCGGGCGACAGTTCCCGCACTGTTGGGCGGGCGTTCACCAAGGTTCGACACTGCGTTCGCGCACGGCACTTGGCGTCGCTTTCCGGACACTCTCGGGGGCCGGGTCCCGGCGTCCTCCCGCGGCCGCCGGGCGCGCCGGACGGCTGCTCGTCAGAACGTGATCGGGAGGAACGCGTCGAGGTGGAAGAGCACCAGGACCACGCCGAGGGCGAGTGCCGGTCCGGCCACCACCGCAACCGTGAAGGTCGAGTAGCGGCCACGCATCTCCAGCACCCCGACCACGCCGAGCCCCACGACGACGAACCCGGCCAGCAGCAGGAGGAGCCCACCGG
>CAIYXG010000098.1 GCA_903930035.1 uncultured Actinomycetes bacterium
CTTGTTCCAGCAGGATCAGGCCGCCGCGGCGACCAGCTCCTCGTCCGTGGGGTGCTCGCCGTTCACCAGCTGGACGACGGCGACCACCTCCTTGCCCCACCGCTCGGAGGGCCGGCCGGCCACCAGCACGTCGGCGACGGCGGGGTGGGTCAGCAGCGCAGCCTCGACCTCCTCGGCAAAGATCTTCTCCCCGCCCGAGTTGATCGTCACCGAGTCGCGGCCGAGCAGCTCGAGCGTGCCGTCGGCGGTGAGACGGGCCCGGTCGCCCGGCACCGAGTAGCGCACGCCGTCCACGGTCGGGAAGGTGCGGGCCGTCTTGTCCGCGTCACCCAGGTAGCCGAGGGGGATGTGCCCGGTCTGGCCCAGCCAGCCGATGCCCTCGTGCCCCGCCCCGAGCACGGTGGTCAGGTCCTCGTCCAGGATCGCCATGCCGGCCATGGGGGTGAAGTCGCCGGTGGTGGCGTCCTGGCCGGCCGTCGACGTCTGCCGGGCCTGCTGGCCGGTCTCCGAGGAGCCCAGGCCGTCCATGACGAGCAGCCCCTCGTGCGCCGCGAACATGCGGGCCTTCACGCCCGACGACAGCGGTGCGCCGCCCGAGACGACGGCCAGCATCGACGCGAGCGAGCGGTCCCCGCGCTCCATCGCCTCCACCAGCGGCCGCCCGAACGCGTCGCCCACGATCAGCAGGATGTTCACGCCCTCGCGCTCGACGACCTCGAGCACGTCGTCGGCGTCGAACCGGTCGACGACCGACGGCAGCACGATGGCGTTGGCGTTGGCGAACCCGTTGAACGCCATCCAGTGCGCGGCACCGTGCATGAAGGGCGGTGCCGGCATGAGCCGCGTGCCACCGTTGGCGGCGTTCTCGGCGAGCTCCTCGGTCGACGACCACTCCTGCTCGTTGTCCAGGCGCTTGCCGCCCATGGCGGCCGGGAAGATGTCGCCCTGGCGCCAGAGCACGCCCTTGGGCATGCCCGTGGTGCCGCCGGTGTAGAGCATGTAGAGGTCGTCCGGCGACCAGGCGGCGACCAGGTCGGGGTCCAGGTCGGGGGACGCCGCGGCGAGCGCGTCGGCGTACCACTCGGCGCCGGGCAGCAGGTCGTTGCCCGAGGCGTCGGGCACCTGCAGGACGACCTTCAGGTCCGGCGGCCGGTCGCGGACCTCGGCCAGGACCGGCGCGAACGCCGAGTGCACGACCACCGCGGCGGCCCGGGCGTCGCGCAGCAGGTACTCGAGCTCCTCGGCCACGTAGCGGTAGTTCACGTTGAACGGCACGACCCGGCCCATGTACCCGCCGACCATCCCCACCAGGTACTCCGGGCAGTTGTGCAGGTAGAGCGCGACGTGGTCCTGCCCGGACTCGTGGTTCTGGAGCGTCGCGCGGTCCACGACCGAGCCCAGCCCCCGTGACCGGAGCGCGTCGGCGAACCGGGCGGACTGCTCGGCGACGTCGGCGTAGGACAGCCGTTCCGTCGGCGTGACGATGCAGTCGTGGTCGGGCACGGCCGTCGCGACGGTCGTGAACACCTGGGCGAAGTTGAACTCCATGGCCGTTCCCCCTGGACCCCGCGGCCGGCGTGCCGCGGACCCCCGGACACTACGGCCGATCGGCCGTCAGCGGCACACCGTGCCGGGCGACGGGAGCCGGGTCGAGGTCAGGTAGGTGTCGATGGCACGGGTTGCGCAGGAGTTGGAGCCGTAGGCGGTGTGGCCGCCCATGTCGACCGTGAGCAGCACCGCGCCCGGGAGCTGCTGCGACACGGCGACGGCGTTGGAGTACGGCGTGGCGGGGTCGCCCGTGTTGCCGACCACCAGGACCGGGGGCGCGCCCACCACCTGGGCGGGTCCCGGGGTCCCGGTCGGGCCGACCGGCCAGAACGCGCACGGGAGCAGCTCGCTGGCCACGGAGCCGCCGAACCGTGGCGAGACCCGCTCGGCCTCCTCGGCGAACGCGCGGTACGCGGCGGCCCCCCGGGGCGGCGGCGTGTCGGTGCAGGTCACGCCGGCGTAGGTGGGGTAGCCCTCGTTGTCGTAGTAGGAGCTGGCCAGGTCAAGGAGCGCCGAGCCGTTGCCCTTGAGCGCCGCAGCCAGGGCCGGCCCCAGGTCGCGCCAGCCCTCGGTCAGGTAGGCCACGTAGGTCGCCGCGGTCGCCAGCTCGGCCGGACCGACCTGCTCGTCGCCCGCCGGGAGGGGCTCCAGCTCCACGCGGGCGCGGACGCGGTCGTAGGCCGCCGCCAGGTCGGCCACGCCGCACTCACGGGCGCCGGCGGCCGCGCAGCCCGCGACGGACCGGTTGAAGGCGTCGTCGAAGGCCTTGGTCTGGCCCAGGAGGAACTCCGTGTAGCCCAGGCTCGGGTCGACCACGCCGTCGAGCACCATCGTGCGGACGTTGCCGGGGAAGAACTCGGCGTACTGCTGGCCGATCTGCGTGCCGTAGGAGAAGCCCAGGAAGTTGAGCGGCTCGTTGCCGGTCGCCCGGCGGACCGCCTCCAGGTCGCGGGCGACGTCGGGCGTGCCGATGTGCTCCAGGAGCTGGGCGGAGTCGTCGGCGCAGGC
>CAIYXG010000099.1 GCA_903930035.1 uncultured Actinomycetes bacterium
CGGTCGATGCCGACGCGGTCCAGCAGCCGGTCGATCCCGACCCGGTCGAGCAGGGCGTCGACGTCGATGCGGTCCAGGAGGGCGTTCAGGTCGACGGCGTCGAGCACGCGGTCGAGGTCGACCGCCTCCAGCACCCCTGGCGTGTAGTGCTGCACCGTGGCGCTGATGGTCGGACCCGCCTGCTCGGTCACCGTGGTGCGCAGCTCCTGCCCCTGACGGCTGAGCGGCGCCACGAGACGGCGGGTCAGGCCGGTCGCCATGCGGCCGGGGGCCGACGACACCACCGCGCCGGCCGCCGAGGTGCCCAGGCGCCCCACCAGCGCGGCGGCACCGACAGCGGCGTCGAGGCCCCAGTAGCCGTCGCCCCCGTCGGGCGCGGCGGACGGCGCGTCCACGGCCGGCGGCCCCGGGAGCGGTGGCACCTCGCCGGTGACGGGGTCGACCGCGGCAAGGTGGCGCGTCGCCGGCTCGGGCGGAGTGGGGTCCATGGGCACGATTGTGCCCCAGGCCCGGCCGCACGGCCATGCCCGCACGCGTCTACCGTCTGCGGCGTGGACCCAGCAGCCCCCGACCACGGGACCCGCTCCCCGGCGTCCCTGCGGCGGCTGGCGGCCCTGACGGCGCTGGGCTCCGTCGTGGCGCTCGTCGCCCTCTGGTACGTGTTCATCCGGACGAACGACGGCCGTCGCTTCGAGAACTTCGTGTGGGACAGCCGCCGGGTCATGGCCCCCCGGGTCCGGCGCACGCAGAACGACGCGCTGAACCTGGTGACGGTGTCCACGCTGGCGCTGTCGCTGGTCGCGGTCCTCGTGCTCGGCCTCCTGCGGCGGACCTGGTTCGTTGCCGTGACCGTGTGCGCGGCGGTCGTCGGGGCCTCGGTGACGACCCAGGTGCTGAAACGGGTCGTCGTCAACCGGCCGCCCACGCTCGGCGAGCTGGCCCGCATCTCGACCAACTCGTTCCCCAGCGGCCACGCCACCATCTGCACGGTGGTCGCGCTCGGTGCCCTGCTCATGACCGCGCAGCACTGGCGCCGGCTCGCGCTCGTCCTGGCTGCGGTCTGGGTGACCTTCCAGTGCACAGGGGTGGTCACGGCGGGGTGGCACCGGCCGAGCGACACCCTGGCCGGGTACGCCGTGGCGCTGGCGTGGATGGCCGCCGCCGTGTGGGTGCTCGCCGCCACCGGACAGGTGCGGCCCGAACGGCCGCGGCCGCTCACGTCGGCGCGCACCCGCACGCTCCTCGTGGGCGTCGCGACGGTCGCGGTCACCGGGCTGCTGGTCGGCGTGTCGGTGGGCGGCGACTCGGCCCTGGGGCGGAGCGGCGCGGCCTACGTGGCGTCGGTCCTGGTCCTGATCCTCTGCGGGCTCCTCACGGTCTGGTGGTTCTGGGAGCTGCTCGACGGCTGGCACGTCGGCGGCCCGGCCCCGCTTGGAAGGTCCGAAACGCCTTCGGTACCGTCGTCGCATGAGGTCGGGACGCCCACAGGGACGTAGGTGGCGCCGGGCGGCGTGGACGGTGCCCGTCCTGCTGGTGGTGGTCCTGAGCGGGGTGTTCGCCGCCGGCACGGCCGGGGCCGGACCCGGCGCCGGCACCCAGGCCCCTCCCTCCACCCTGCCGCCGGTCGCGGTCGACCCCGGCGTGTTCCCCTCGGACCGTCCCCTGCGCGTGGCCGTGCGCAACATCCCGCCGTTCGACATCCGCAAGGGCAACCGCTGGACCGGCTACTCCATCGAGCTGTGGCGGGCCATGGCCGAGGTCATGCAGCTCAACTACGAGTTCCTGCCCGTCGAGACGGTGGGCGACCAGCTCGCCGCGGTGGTCGACGGCCGGGCCGACCTGGCGATCGGCGCGATCTCCATCACGGCCGACCGCGAGGCCGCAGTGGACTTCAGCCAGCCGATCTTCGACTCGGGCCTGCAGATCGCGGTGCCGACCGAACCCCCCTCGCCCTCGATCGCCGCGCTGTTCTCCAAGGCCGTGCTGAAGGCCCTGCTCGCCGTGATCCTCTTCATCGTCGCCCTCATCGTGGTGATGGGCCACATCATGTGGCTCGTCGAGCGGCGCAAGAACGAGGACTTCCCCCACTCGTACGTCAAGGGGGTCGAGGCCGGCATGTGGTGGGCGATCGTCACCCTGACCACGGTCGGGTACGGGGACACCACGGCCAGGACCCGCGTCGGCCGGAGCGTGGCGATCGTGTGGATGGTGCTGGGCATCGTGGTGATCGCGCAGATCACCGCCGTCGTCACCTCGGCCGCCACCGTCGAGCGGCTGAAGAGCGACATCACGTCCGCCGCCGACCTGAACGGCAAGAAGGTGCTGACCGTGCGCGGCACGGTGGCGCAGGACTTCGCCCGGCGGGAGGGCATCGTCGTCGACCTCGTGCGCGACATCTCCGAGGCCGAGCAGCAGCTCCTCGACGGGGAGGCCGACGCCATCCTCTACGACTCGCCCGTGCTGCGGTACTGGGCGCAGACCGCCGCCGGCGGCGAGGTGGACGTGGTCGGCCCGCTCTACGACCCGCAGGGGTACGGCATCGCGCTGCCCCACAACAGCGAGCAGCGCGAGGCGCTCGACCGGGCGCTGCTGCAGCTGGACGCGGACGGGACCACCACGGACCTCGAGGAACGCTGGTTCGGCGCCAACGGCTAGGCCCGCCGCCTACGGTGGCGCCATGACCGTGCGCGTGCTGCAGTGGGCCACCGGCAACGTGGGACGCAACGCCGTCGAGGGCGTGCTCTCCCACCCCGACCTGACGCTGGTCGGCGCCCGGGTCTACTCGCCCGACAAGGTCGGCCGCGACGTCGGCGAGGTGCTGGGGCTGGGACCGGTCGGGGCTCCGTGCGTGGGCTCGCTGGACGAGGTCCTGGCACTCGCCCCCGACTGCGTGGTCTACGCGCCCCTGCTCGCCGACCCGTCGGAGGTGCAGGCGCTCCTGCGCGCCGGGGTCGACGTGGTCACGCCCCTCGGGTGGTTCCACGTCGGTGACACCCCGTCCGTGGCGGCGACCCAGGCGGCCGCGCTCGAGGGCGGTGCCACCCTGCACGGCACCGGCATCCACCCCGGAGGGGTGACCGAGCAGCTGCCGCTGGTCATGTCGGGCTTCTGCCGCGACG